>NZ_DBNGVP010000034.1:0-59978 GCF_057119385.1 Archangium sp.
TCACCCAGAAAGCGCTGGCCTCGTTTCCACTCGTGCTCGGCTCGCTCGACGACCTGCCCACCTTCGAGCTGGGGAGCGAAGGCGGGACGGCATACCTGGTGAACGTGTCCTCCGGGCTGGTGCCCACGAAGCGGGTGGCGCCAGAGGCGTGGCAGGCCAAGAAGGGAGTGAGCCTGGAAGCAGAGCCCGCGCTACCCCAGGAGGCAGCAGGGGCCTCCCAGCGCATGGCCCTGTACTTCGAGCCGGTGAAGCACAGCTTCCAGGCCCGCTACGGCTCCTCGACGGAACCGGGCACGCGCAGCCGCGCCTTTCACCCGCTGGAGTGGGTGCGCGTGGAAGTCCACGGGCCACAGCCGCGCACCCAGGTCATGACGGCCATGGAGCTGGCCCTGCACGCCTCCCTGCCGGATGAAGCGCTCATCTGGGAGGCGGTGAGCCGCATCGTCGAGATGCACATGTTCTACCACGCCGTGTCCGCCTTGACGAAGGCACCGCTGCCGCCAGGGGTGGCGGCCACCGCCGTTGAAGGTGGCACCGTGGCCACGGCGCAACGGGCGGCGGTACGTCAGTTCGTGGGCCGCATGGCCCTGCTGACGACGCTGGCGGTGGTGGACACCTGGCGCGCGGAGCTGTCGCGGACGGCGGAGGGACGGTCCTTCCTCGCGGTGCATGACCTGGCACTGCTCGCACTGGCCGCGCGGGACATCTCCAAGCTCATCGACTCGGGCATAGGGCGCGAGCTGGCGTACCGGGGTGGGCTGGTGCTGAGCCAGTCTGGCGCCCGGGCCTCCGCGGGACTGCGCGAGTCCGTGGAGTCCATACAGGCCCTGGCCAGGACGTTGGAGCGGACACTCGCCGAGGGCAAGGCCGTTGCGACACCGGACGGACTGCGAGTTTCCCTTCCTGGCGGCGCCGAGGCTTTCAAGCAGGCCTTCTTCGCCATCCGCGGGGAAATGGCCGCCGCACGGGCCCTCGGTGGCATTCGCGGCGCGGGGCTCGCGGCCGAGGAGGCCGAGAAAACGCTGGAAGCGTTGAAGCTGCTGGCGGCGGAGAGCCAGGAAATGGCGCTCGCCTACGGTGCAGTGGCACGGCGTGCGGCGGCGCTGCCGGCCGACAAGGCCCAGGCCTACCTCGCCGCCGTGGAGTCGCTACGCGCCTCCGCCCGTAGTGCGGCGAAGCCGGCGCTGGCGCAGTTGCTGAGACGCTCGGGAGCTCCGAGCCTGAAGGATTCGCTCCCCTTCCTGAGGGAAGCCGAGTGGCTCGTCAGTCACCCGGAACTGGAAGCCGAGGCGGTGGCCGAACTGGTGAGGAAGGCATGCAATGGCAAAGTGGACCTGGGCTGGCTGCGCTCCACGGGACTGACCCTGGAGGACCTCAATTTCATGGCCAGGAACAAGATGACGCCCTGGAAAGACTTCCATCGGGCGGCGGCGGAGCCGGGGGATTTGAAGGCGCAACTGAGGGCGCGCGAGCAACTCCGCGGGATTGCGACGGAGATACTGACAGAGGACAATGCGCGCAAACTCTTTCCGGGCTTTCAGTTGACCGGGCGGCAGGTAAAAATGGAAGGAGGGCATATCATCGATGACGTGCTGACGGCCATGATGGGGCCGAAGCTTCAACATGGGGTGGAAGTCAAGGGTTGGAACGAAAACCGGTGGCGCAAGGCGCTCGACACCTGGCTGGCCAGACAACGCGGCGCCAGGCTCAGCGAACAGCAGGAGACGCTAATAAAGCAGCTTCAGCGCCTGCTCGACCAACTCGCGGATGCGGCGAAGGCACCTCGAGGGAAACCGTTTCTCGTCAGCACAGACAGCTTAAGCGGCCCTACTAGAGCCAAGCTTTTAGATTTTCTGGCAAAAAACGCACGGGGCACAAAGCTCATGCAGGTGGAGGAGGCAAAAATTTTGGAGAAGACGAAACAGTTGCGCGCGGCGCTGAAGTTGCCCGAGGTGCTGCCTGGAGGTGCGCCATGAGTCGGTGGCCTCTCTGGGCGGTCCTGGCTCCAGGCGAGCCCGCACGGTTGGAGAGCCGTGCGCGGGTCATCGTGATGACGGAAGAGGACGAAGAGGACGGAAAAGAGCAGCCCTTCGAGTTCATCCCGGGCAGTGGCCATTACCATGCCATCGTGGGGACGGACCCCAGCGATATCGGAGCCGAGATGCAAATTGCCGAGGCACTGTCGCTCGAATGTGATGAGCCCGTGTACTCGATTGAGCGCGCCAACGACCCTTGGGCCGTCACGGCATGGCGGAATGGAGTGCGAGACATCTTGGATGATAGGGACCCGGACTCTCTGGCGGAGTCCCTCGGTTGTCCGCTACCAGAAAGCGAGAGGTCTTCGGACTCGCCCGTGAGGAAGCCTCTACGAAAGGTCGCCTTGGTGGAAGGCGTCCGAGCGCAAGAGGCACCTCGCGTGCTGGAGGAGGCCGGCGACCCATTCCCTCCGGGACATTACCGATTCGAGGACACACCGCAAGGGCTCCGGATCTCCAGCGAAACAGGCGACATAGGCTTCGCTGACATCACTCTATCAGAGCGGCTTCCTAATGCGACTGCCTATGGAGTGATTGCCTCGCCGAGCTTGGATATGTTCGTTGTCAATGTACTTCGGGGAGGAGACTGCATCGGACAGTTCACGCATCCGCCTGATGATTTTCCGCCCTTCCTGGTTGTCAGCGACATCAAAGGCGAACGTTCACCCGAGCGGATTCTCGCGGCGCTGGGCATCCCCGCAGAGTGGTTCCAGAATGAGTGAGGAGCATCAGCGTAGCCACGTGAGTCCGAATCTGCCGGAGGAGAGGCTGTCTGGAGGTGCTCCATGAGTCGGTGGCCTCTCTGGGCGGTCCTTGCTTCAGGTGAGCCAGCATGGCTGGAGCGCCGTGCCTACGACGCATTGGGGTTGGAAAAGGGTGAGGAGGGCGAAGATGGACCACCTTTTGAGGTGTGCCTGGGACATGGCCGCTATCACGGCCTCGTAGGCTATAACCCCATCGACGTAGGCGCCGAGATTCAGATCGCCAAGGAACTATCGCTTGAAGGCAATGAGCCCGTGTACTCGATTGAGCGCGCTAACGACCCCTGGACCGTCATGTCGTGGCGAAAGGGCACCCCGGATGTCTTGGAGCGCGATCCAGAATCTCTGTCGAATTCTCTCGGTTGTGCGCTGCCAGGAGGCGACAAATCGCCTAACCGAGCAGAGAGACGTCCCTTGCGCAAGGCCGCACTGGTGGAAGGAGTTCGCGCACACGAGGCGCTTCGGGTGCTGGAGGAGGATGCTGGCGAGCCACTCACCCCAGGACGCTATCGGCTCGAGGACACGCCGCGTGGTCTGCTTATTTCCAGCGGAACCGGCGACATAGGATTTGCTGACATCACGGTGTCGGAACGGATTCCCCGTGCCACCATATACGCAGTTATCGCCTCGCCGGACCTGGAGGAATTTATTGTCACCGTACGGCGAGGTGGAGAAGGCATCGAAGAGTTTGCCCAGCCGCCTAATGAACTTCCACGGCTGCCAGTTGTTGGAGACATCAAGGGCGGGAAGTCGCCTGAGCGGATTCTTGCAGCACTGGGCATCCCAGCAGAGTGGTTCCGGAATGAATGACGGGTGCTGGGACGGCTTCGCCCAGGCGCCGGACACCCGGCCGAGCGGAGTAGCCTCGCCCATGTCCACGGGCCCCGCGTCCTCCAGGAAAACGTAAGGGAACGCAATTCCTACGGGTTAGGAGGGCCAGCATGCTGGAGGAAACGAAGCCGTTGCGTGCAGCACTTAGCCTGCCAGAGGACTTGTCCGGAGGTGCGCCATGAGTCGGTGGCCTCTCTGGGCAGTCCTGACTCCAGGCGATCCCGCACGGCTGGAAAGACGCGCCCTGGCCGTCGCGATGCCGGACTGGGATGAAGAGGACGGAGAAGAGCTGCCCTTCGAGTTCATCGCGGGCAGTGGCCGTTACCACGCCATCGTGGGGACGGACCCCATCGACATCGGCGCCGAGATGCAAATCGCCGAGGCCTTGTCGCTCGAATGTGATGAGCCCGTGTACTCGATTGAGCGCGCCAATGACCCGTGGACCGTCATGTCGTGGCGAAACGGTGCACTCGATGTTCTGGAGGACAGGGACCCGGACTCTCTGGCGAAGTCACTCGGGTGTCCGCTGCCAGAAAGCGAGAAGACTTCGGACTCACCCGAGAGGAAGTCGCTGCGGACGGTCGCGTTGATAGAAGGAGTCCGGGCGGAGAAGGCACAACGCGTGCTGGAGGAGGCCGACGATCCGTTTCCTCCGGGGCACTATCGCTTCGAGGACACCACGCGAGGGCTCCTCATTTCTAGCGGTACAGGCAATATAGGGTTCGCTGACATCACCGTTTCGGAACGGATTCCCCACGCGACCGTATATGCGGTGATGGCCTCACCGAACCTGGACGAGTTTTTTGTTACCGTGAGGCGAGGGGGTGAGGGCGTCGAAGAGTTCGCCCAGCCGCCAGGTGAGTTTCCGCGTCTGCGAGTTGTCAGCGACATCAAAGGCGAACGTTCACCCGAGCGGATTCTCGCGGCGCTGGGCATCCCCGCGGAGTGGTTCCGGAATGAGTGAGGAGCATCGGCGTCGCCACGTGAGGCCGAATCTACCGAAGGTGAGGCTGTCTGGAGGTGCGCCATGAGCCGGTGGCCTCTCTGGGCGGTCCTGGCTGCGTGCACCGGACCATCTGGAACACCGATTCCGGGGCAAGTGGAACACTGATTCCGGGGCAAGTGGAACACTGATTCCGGAGCAAGTGGAACGCCCATTCCGGCCATGTGGAACACCGATTCCGGGCAAGTGGAACCACCGGCCAGGTCCTGGAAGGCAGGAGTAGTCCCACCAAGCGACCATGCGCCCATCTCTCGATGACTGAGCAGGCCAGGGGACGTCCCACTCTGCGAGGTCAGCAGCCGACTCTGACCTCTCTGGTCGCTTCCCCCTTCCTTTCGGAATCCGCACATGTTACCTGTAAAGCAAGCGACTCACGAAAAAGGAACGTGATTGAACAGAAACGCGCGATGCAACATGCACCCACTGTAAATTCCCCGTCACTCTCCGTGACGACGTGCGCGTATCCGCGCTCCTTCTTTCCTTTGGTTCGCCGCTCGCCTGGCCTGTCGTCCCCCTCTTCCTGCCTGCATCTCAGGAGTGTTCATGCATCCGCCGCCCAGCTCCGACTTCCCCATCCGTCCCCAGGGACGCGGCGCGCTTCTCTTCCAGGGAAAGCAGCACCGCTACGAGTACCTGCGCACCCTTCTCGAGCACGAGGACTTCAGTCCCACGGCCGTGGCCCGGCGCAAGCCGCTCCGGGGTGACGAGCCCACCTGCGTCGTCATGCTGCGACGCATCGTCATGCCGCCCAGGAAGGAGCGCCGCCAACGCGCCTTGGAGGAGGTCCGGCTCGCCTGCCACCTCGACCACCCGAACATCGCCCGGGTGTTTGGACTGGAGGAGCACGAGGGGCGGCCCTATGTGGTGACGGAGTACGTGGCGGGCTGCTTTCTGGACACGGCCATCGCTGCCGCGCTCCTGGAGCGCCGCAAACTGTCACCCGCCTTCGCGTGCTACATCGCCGCCGAGGTGGCCGATGCGCTCCACCACGCCTGGAATTGCAAGGGTGAAGGTGACCGGCCGCTTCATGTCGTCCACCGGGCAGTGAGCCCCATGAGCATCCGGCTGGGCCGCCAGGGCGAGGTGAAGCTGACGGACTTCGGCGTGGCCTGGTCGGAGCTGACAGGGCGCGTCCACACGGCCCCCCGGGTGTTGCGCGCGGATCTGGCCTACGCCGCTCCAGAAATCATGCGCTTTCACCCGGCAGATGGGCGGGCGGATCTCTTCTCCCTGGGAATGGTGCTGCTGGAAATGCTCGCGGGCCGGTACCCATTGGACCCGCCAGACCTGGCTCTGCCGCAGGATGCATCGCCCGAGGTTGTCCGCTACAACGCCATCACCCAATCGGAGCGCACCACCTGGGCCAGCGTAGGGCAGTTGGCCGAACGCATCCTCCACTTTGACTCCGAGGACGTGGAACGCATGGCCTCGGGCATCCCTGCACAACTCAAGCACATCCTTCACAAGGCGCTGCGCGCCGACCCGGGAGACCGCTACCAGAGCGGAGCCGAGTTGAGCGCGGACCTGCGCTCATATCTTCACCAGGATAGGCCCTTCGGGAAGCGGGAGGCCGCAACGGAGGTGATATCCCTCATCTGCAACAAGACGTCCCCACATGCCACTCACGCCTTTCCCACCGAGAAGGGCGTAGTGCCCGTTCCCGAGGAAGACGTGGCAGACGAGATGTAATCAATCCGGCACGGCACGGACACCATGAGCACCGACAAGAAGGTCGATACGAAGAGGAAGGCACTGGCCAGCCACCTGGGAGACACATTTCGCGAGGCTCGCGAGCGTGCAGGGTTTACTCAGGCAGACGTAGCGGAGCGCGCGGGGATGTCCACCGAAGTGTACGGGAGGTTGGAACGGGGGCTGATGTTTCCCAGCGTCCCACGTATGCGGCGGCTGTGCCAGGTTCTCCGGGAGGATGCCAACACGGTCCTTGGACTCACCGGCCGCAAGGCGGCAGATTGGTTGCAGGAGGCAGTTGACCTCCCGGAGGACACACCGCGGATGCGCCGCATGGTACGCCACCTGCGCCAGTTGGAAGATCATCACGGAGAAGAGGCACTTGAAACCAACGCACTCACGACGTGAGGTGGGCGTCAGCCGTTTCCAACAGTTTGCGCAGCAGCGACAGCCGCTCCGGGGGCCAGCCCTGTAGGATGTGGATGATGCGGCTCAATTCTGGATGCTCACCAGATATGGGGTCGAGCGGGGCTGCCGACTGCTTGCCTTCTTGTTCCCCCAGAGATAGCAGCGTATCCGAGGAAACGCCCAGCGCCGCGCAGATGCGGCGCAGCGAAGGCACACTGGGCATCATATGACCGCGCTCTATCCGGCCGTAAACCCCCGGTTCCAGGTCAACCTTCGCGGCCACTTCCATCTGCGTAAGCCCCAGCCGTAACCGAGCAGCCCGGGCCGCGTCACCTAGCAGGCGTTGCAGCTTCTCGTCCATACCGTCCATCTACTGCATGGAAGACAACCGGGCTCAATCTTTATTTGGAACCAGGGAAGAACACCGCTCCTCGCGGATCGGCGCCCCTCCCCGTCATGACAACACTCCAGCACTACTTCCCAGCCCGAAGCAGCGAGGGCTCCAACGCGACGCACTCCTGCAGCACCGCGATGAGTTTCTCCAAATCCGCAACCGGTACCTCTTGGAAGGAAACGAACGCCTTCTCGCCCTCGGCCCGGACGCGGAGCCCTGTCGTTGTTGGGAAACGCTGGGGCACGAGTTCCTTCAGGACGAGAACACGCAGCCGTTCCCGCCTTCGCACCATTTCCCAGGCGGATTTGCGTCTGGGTGGCGAAACCGCTCGCCGGATGTCTTCCAGGCTACAGTCCGCGAAGGTCTTCACCACCACCGAGCCATCCGGTTGTGGAACCCGGATGTTCAAGAAACCCGGATCCGAATCCGGCCATGCACCCACATAAGCGTGTTGAGGCTGGTGGCAACCTTCTTCAACTCCGCGAGCGCCTCTTGCCTCGTCATGACTGTCACGTGTTCTACCTCCCCTTGTGAAGAGCCCCTGGTCGCGAACACGACGACGGGGAGGGAGGACCGACAAACGGTTCCTCCCTCCCCGCACGCCCGGTTCACCTTACGCGGAAGCCGGCGTCTCCTCGTCCGCGAGGGTGGGCTCGGCGTCGATGCCATCCTGGATGGCCTGCATGAGCCGCGTCAGCTCCGTCATCGGCACGTCCTGCAAACTGACGAGCGTCTTGCCCTCCTTGGTGCGCGAAGACAGGCGGATGTCAGCCACTCCCTCGAACTGGGTGGAGATGCTGTCGGCAATGAACAGCAGCCGAGCCTGATCCGCGACGGGGACGCGGCTCACGGGCGGAGCCCGCTTCGACCGCGTGGCGCGCTCCACATCATCCACGCTGCACTCGGCGAGCGGCTTCTTCTCCACCCTGCCATCATCCTTCGGCACGTCGAGCACCAGGGTGCTCAAATCCGTGGGCACGGTCACGTGGATCGCCTCCAGATACCGCAGGAGCGCCCGCAGGCGGTACATGCCGTACTGCATGCAGTCCTCCACCGTGAAGTTACGCGCCACGATGCCGTAGTTGCCCAGGGTCGACTGCGAGAGCGCCTTCACGTTCCTGCTGAAGTACTCCTGCGCGTTCTGGTAGCCGGCCAACTCCGCCAGCCTCCTGGCGACGACGTGGTTGTAGAGCGTGCCGATCTGGTGCTGGAACGTGCTGCCCTGCCGGGCCAGGTCGACGATGATGTCCTTGATCTCGTCGAGCGTCAGGTCCTCCAGCGTCAGGCCAGGCGCGGCCATCGTCTTGCTGGGAACGGCCATCATCTTCGCGGGAGCGGCCAGCGTCTTCTGCGTTGCCATGTGTCTTCCCCCTCTTTGCGTGGGTAGGACCCGCCGGAGTGGCGAGCCCGGACACAGGCAGAGCAGCCGACGCGCCAACGCTCGAGCCATCTCATTCCAGGGACTTACGGACGAAGCAGCCCCCACTACAGTCCACACGATGCAGTCTCCGTCCGGCTATCGAGACGGTTAGTGGTAGACGTCTACCAGCGATGTGGGCATACATGCGACAACGCGCACGAAGCAGGACAATGTGCGCCATCACTGGTAGACGTCTACCAGTGGGGCCCGCTGAGGCAGGGTACCAGCCAACACAGTCGCACCTGACGCCAGGGGCCCAAGAAGGGAGCAGGCGGCCGGGCGCGACGGGAGAGGTTCTGTTATTCAGGGAACCCCATGACGGACACGCTCCGATACGTCCCGAACGCCAGCCTGGATGCCACCTTCGTCTCCCCGGCCTCCCAGCCCGGAAACGCCCCCGCGTCGATCGCCCCGCCGCAGAGCCCTCCGACGGCCGCCGGGCGGCGCAGCACGGTGCTGCCCCGGGTGGAGTGGGCCGGAGACAAGCCCAACGTGGTTCCCTTCGAGCGCGAGCGCTTCGAGGAGCTGAGCCAGCTGGGCCAGGGCGGCATGGGCGAGGTGGTGCTGCTCAAGGACAACGACATCGAGCGGATGGTCGCCCTCAAGCGCCTGCCCGAGTCGAATGATCTGGATCGCCTGCTGCGCTTCGTGGAGGAGATCCGCACCATCGGGCAGTTGGATCACCCCAACATCGTCCCGGTGCACGACGTCGGTATCGACCACCTCGGCCGCTACTACTTCGTGATGAAGCACCTGCAGGGCGACACGCTCGAGTCCATCATCCACAAGCTCCGCCAGGGGGACCGCGCCACGCACGCGCGCTTCAGCTTCCCCGTGCGTGTGCAGCTCTTCACCGGCGTGCTCAACGCGCTGGCGTACGCGCACCGCAAGGGCTTCATCCACCGCGACCTCAAGCCCGCCAACATCATGGTGGGGCCCTATGGCGAAGTCACCGTGATGGACTGGGGCCTGGCCCGGCGCGTGCGCACCCCGGCGGGCGCGGCCGGCGCTCCGTCCACGGGCAACATGCCTCCCAGCCTGAGGGATGCCGCCGCGCTCCAGACGCAGCTGGGCGCCGTGGTGGGCACGCCCTTCTACATGTCTCCCGAGCAGGCCCGCGGCCAGCACGACGCCGTGGACGAGCGCAGCGACACCTACAGCCTCACCGTGCTCTTCCACGAGCTGCTCTTCCTGCGCCACTACCTGGAGGGCCGTGAGTCGCTGGCGGATGTGCTCGAGGGTGTGCAGAACGCGCCCTCCCCGGCCTTCATGCCGGACTCGAGCCCCCACCAGGCGCCGGTGCCCTCGGAGCTGCGCTGGTTCCTCCACAAGGGCTTCTCCAAGGAGCTGGACAAGCGCTTCCAGTCCGCCGACGAGATGATGCTGGAGCTGCAGGGCGTGATGGAGGGCCGCATCCACGTGCGGTGCCAGCGCACGCTGATGAAGCGCGGGCTCCACGAGGCCCTCCGCTCGGTGGACAAGCACCCGGTCCTGCTCACCGCCCTGGGCACGACGGCCGCCGCGGTGGTACTCGCCTCGTTCGCCCATCTGCTGCTGGTGTTCATCGGCTGACACCCGGGGTCCCGGGAGCGGAGGCGTGTCACTCCAGGGGAGATCCGTGTAGATTTCCGTCCCCGGACGCTGTCGCCGCACTCTCCCAAGGTCCCCTTCCATGGCTTCCCTCCCCCAAGGCCCGGCTCCGGTCTCCCGGGACTCTTCCGGTGTGACCATCGGTGGCGAGAGCTCCGCCGAGGAGAAGCTACGGGCCGGCAATGCCCTGCTGCGGGCCATCTCCGCGGCCCAGGCGGACTTCATCCGCGGGGGAGAGGCCCGGGACATCCTCCAGCGGCTGCTCGCGGGGGTGCTGGAGCTGACGGGCAGCACCTGCGGCGTCATCGGGGAGCTGCTCACCGGCGCCGAGGCCCCGCCCTCGCTGCGGCTCCTCGCCAGCGTTCCCCGGGAGGAGGAAGGCGCCACGTGGGAGCTGGCCGTCACGCGGGACGCACCGGCCCGGGAGCCGGGCACGCCGCGCGCGGTGGTGGGCGCCGTCTTCGCCTCGGGCGCGCCCGTGCAGGGCGGAGGCCCCGGCGCGAAGCACACCTTCCTCGGGCTGCCCCTGGAGTCCGGCGGGGAGCGGGTGGGGCTGGTGGCGCTCACCCAACGCCCGGGCGGCTACGACGCCGGGCTCATCGACTTCCTCCAGCCCTTCCTCAGCGCCTGCGGGGACCTGCTCGCCGGGAGCCGCAACGAGCAGCGGCGGCGGCGCGCCGAGCAGGAGCTGCGTCAGACACAGGAGGCCAGCGCGGAGCGCGTGCGGCTGCTGGCCGAGCGCCTGCGGCTGATGATGGACAGCGTGCAGGACGGCCTGTGGGACCTGGACATGACCACGGGCCGGCTGTTCGCGAACCGGCCCTGGCTGGGCATGCTGGGCTACGCCGAGGGCGAGCTGGAGCACACCCAGGCCACGTGGATGAGCCTGTGCCATCCCGAGGACGCGGACGAGACCGAGCGGCTCGTCCAGGAGCACCTGACGGGTGCCCTCGCGCTCATCGAGCGCGAGCAGCGCATGCGGCGCAAGGATGGCGGGTGGAGCTGGGTGCTGACGCGGGCCCGGGTGGTGGCGCGTGACGAGCAGGGCCGCCCGCTGCGCATGGTGGGCACCAACGTGGACATCACCACGCAGAAGCTCGCCGAGGAGCGCCTGCGCTCGCTGATCCGCACCCTGCCGGACATCGTCCTGCGCCAGAGCGCGGACGGCACCTACCTGGACTACCACGCCCCCCGGCCCGAGGACCTGGCCGTGCCCCCCGAGCGGCTCATCGGCGGCAACATGCGCCATCTGCCGTTCCCCGCGCCCCTGCTGGACAAGATGTTCATGCACCTGGGGCGCGCCATCCGGGAAGGCACCCTGGAGGTCTTCGACTACGCGTTGGAGATGCCGGAGGGGCGCGAGTACTACGAGGCCCGCATCCGCCGCAGCGGCCCCGACGAGGCCGTGTCCATCATCCGCAACATCACCGAGCGCAAGCTGTCCGAGGCGCGCCTGCTGCAGCAGGAGGAGGAGCTGCGGCGCCACCGCGACAGCCTCGAGGAGCTGGTGCGCAACCGCAGCGAGAAGCTGCTCAAGGCCACCATCGAGCTGGAGGAGCAGCAGGCCCAGCTCATCCAGGCCGAGAAGATGGCCTCGCTGGGGCAGATGGCCGCGGGCGTCGCGCATGAGATCAACAACCCGGTCAGCTACGTGATGAGCAACCTGGGGACGCTCGACCAGTACGTCTCCTCGCTCTCGCCGCTGCTGCAGCTGCAGCGCGAGCTGCTGACCCACCCGGACGCCGCCAGCGCGGAGCTGCTCGAGCGCATGGCCGAGCTGTGGAAGCAGGAGGAGGTGGACTACCTGCTCAGCGACATGCCGGAGCTCATCGAGGAGTCGCTGGCGGGCACCCGGCGCATCAAGGAGATCGCCCAGAGCCTGCGCTCGTTCGCCCGCGAGGACACGGGCGAGCCCCAGTTGGTGGACGTGAACACGGAGCTGTCCTCCACGCTGAAGATCGTCTGGAACGAGCTCAAGTACAAATGCGAGGTGAAGCGCGACTTCGGTCCGCTGCCGCCCGTGAGCTGCCACCCCACGCAGATCTCCCAGGTGTTCACCAACCTGCTCGTCAACGCGGCCCATGCCATTGAAACGCGGGGGGAGATCCGCATCCGCACCCGGCACGAGGGCAACGAGGTGGTGGTGGAGATCGCCGACACCGGCAAGGGGATGACGCCGGAGACGCTCTCCAAGCTCTTCACGCCCTTCTTCACCACCAAGCCGCGCGGCCAGGGCACGGGCCTGGGGCTGTCCGTGAGCTACGGCATCATCGCCAGGCACAAGGGCCGCATCGACGTGCAGAGCCAGCCGGGCCAGGGCAGCACCTTCACCATCCGCCTGCCCGCCGCGCAGCGCTGAGCCTCGCGGCACCCAAGCTCAACGCCGCAACCCGGCCGCGTTCAACGGCAGCCGCAGCCGCGCGCGGCCCCCCGGGCCCTCCGTCCGGTTCTCCAGACGCAGACTGCCCCCGTGCGCCTCGGCGATCTGCCGGCTGAGCGCCAGGCCGATGCCACTGCCCTCCGGCTTCGTCGTGAAGAAGGGCACGAAGAGGTTGGCCGTGTCCGCCAGGCCCGGGCCCTCGTCCTCCACCCACACCTCCACCGCGTCCGCCGACGGGGCCGTCCACGACACCCACACCCGGCCCTGACGCTCGCGCGCCGCGTCCACCGCGTTGCGCACCAGGTTGATGAGCAGCTGCTCCAGCTGATCTCCATCCGCGCTCACCGCGAGCATGGGCCCCGGGCGGACCTCCACCGCCAGCCGCGTCTCCAGCGCCGCCACCCGCCGCACCCAGGGGTCCACCTCCACCGGCGAGAGCCTCGGCGGCGGCAGGCGCGCCAGCCGGGCATAGGCGGACATGAAGCGCCCCAGCGCCTCGCTGCGCCGCGCGATGATGCCCAGGCCCATCCGCGCGTCCTCCTCCCAGTCCGCCGGCCGCGGCACCAGGGACAGCGACTCCTTCAACGAGTCCGAGATGGAGTGGATGGGCGTCAGCGAGTTGTTGATCTCATGGCTCAACACCCGGACCATCCGCCGCCACGCCTCGCGCTCCTCCTCGCGCAGCGCCAGCCGCAGATCCGCGAGCACCACCAGCTGGTGGGGCAGTCCGCCCTGCCGGAACGTCCCCCGGCGCAGCTCGTACGGCCCGCCCTCCACGGCGAAAGCGCGCGTGAGGCGCCGCGGCACCGGGCCCTCCAGCAGCTCCGCCAGGCCGAGCCCCTCCGCCTTCTGGTTCATCAGCCGCGCGCGCGGCAGTCCAAGCAGCCGCTCCCCGGCGCGGTTGACGAGCTTCAGCGTGCCCTCGCCATCGAAGGTCAGCACCGCGACGTCGATCTCCTCCATCACCTGGGTGAGGAGCACGTCCGCCTCCACGGCCCCCAGCCGTTGCTGGCGCAGCGTCTGGGCCAGGGTGTTGGTCTCCAGGTACACCTCGCCCAGGGGATCTCCCCCCCGCGCACCGCGCCCGCGCACCGAGTAGTCCCCCTCGCGCAGGGCCGCGAGCAGGTTGGCCACCGTCTGCAGCGGCCGGGTGACGCGCTCGCGGACGGCGAACGCCGCGCCCAGGTACACACCCACCACCAGGACGGTGAGCGTCCAGCACACCTTCGTGCTCGCGTCGCCCCCCCACAGGAGCACGAGCGCGGTGAGGGAGCCCGGCAGTCCCGCCAGCAGCGCCAGCAGGATCCAGCTCGCGCGCCCCGAGCGCCATGCGGATGCCCATCTCCCGGGTGCGCAGCGCCACCGTGTAGGACATGACGCTGTAGATGCCGATGCTCGAGAGCACCAGGGCCAGCACCGCGAACAGGCCCACCAGCCCCAGCACGAACCGGCGATCCGCCAGCGAGCCCTCCACCAGCGAGTCCATGGAGGCCAGCCCCGACAGCGCCTGATCCGGGTCCATCGCCTTGAACTCCTCGCGCACCCGGGGCACCAGCGCGTCGGTGTGGCCCTCGCCCCGGACGGCCAGCGTCAGCGAGCGGGCCACCTGGGGCAGGAACTCGTCCGGCACCTGCAGCAGCGGGAAGTAGAACTGGAAGGCCGCGTGCTCCGGCTCTCCAAGCCCATAGGCGATGACGTGCTTCGCCACCCCGATGATCTCGAACTCCCGGTCGCCCATGGAGAGGATCTTCTGCCCCAGCGCGCTCTGACCGGGGAAGAACCGCTTCGCCAGCACCTCGTCCACCACGACCACCGGTGCGCTCCCCACGCGATCCGTGGGCTGGAAACCCCGGCCCTCCAGCAGCGGGATGCCCATGGACTCGAAGAAGTTGGGCGCGGTGAAGAAGATGACCGCCTGCGGCGACTCGCCCTTCTCGGGAGGCGGCCGGCCCGCGCTCCGGAAGCTCGAGTCCGACAGGTCGAGCAGCGGCATCCCGTTGGAGTACGTGGCCACGCGCACCCCGGGCATCGCCGCCAGCCGCTCACGGGACTGCTCGATGAAGCCTCGGAGCGACTCCGCGCCCGGGAAGCGTGTCTGCGGCGCGGACATGCGCAGGATCAGCAGGTTCTCGGGCTTGAAGCCCAGCTCCAACCCCTTGAGCTGGACGAAGGTGCGCGTGAGCAACCCCGCGCCCACGAGCAGCGTGAGCGCCAGGGCCACCTCGGCCACCACCAGGGCATCGCGCGCCCGGCCCCGGAAGCGAGCCGCCCCCGCGCCCGTGTCCTTGAGCGTCTCCACCAACGACACCTGGCTGGCCCGGAACGCCGGCAGCAGGCCGAGCAGCACCCCCACGCCGAGCGACAGCACCAGCGTGAAGGCCAGCACCTTGCCGTCCACGGCGAAGGTCGCGGTGGTGGGAATGCCCTCCGGCCGCGAGGCCGCGAGCAGGTCCACGCCCCACAGCGCGAGCACCAGTCCGAAGCCACCGCCCACCAACGCCAGCAGCGCGGACTCCACCAGCATCTGGCGGATCAACCGGCCGCGCCCTGCCCCCAGCGAGGCGCGGATGACCAGCTCGCGCTGGCGCGCCGTGCCCCGGGCGAGCAGCAGGTTGACCACGTTGATGGCGGCGATCAGCAGCACGAAACCCACCGCCGCCATGAGGGCCAGCAGGCTGGGACGCAAGTCCCTCACGAGCCGCTCATGGAGCATCGACAACCGCGGCAGCACCTTGCTGTTGGAGTCCGGGTGGGCCTCCTGCAGCCGCTTGCCGATGGCCTCGAGGTCCGCCCGCGCCTGCTCCAGCGTCACGCCGGGCTTGAGCCGGCCCAGCACGTACATGCCCGGGTGGTTGCCCCGCTGCTCGAAGAAGCGGCGCTCCGTCCGGGCCAGGGGCACCCAGATGTCCTGGGCCGCGTAGAACTGGAAGTCCTGGGGCAGCACGCCCACCACGGTGTGCGGCACGCCATCGAGCGTCAGGGTCCTGCCGAGGATGTTCGGGTCCTGGGCGAAGCGCCGCACCCAGAAGCCATGGGAGAGCATCACCACCGGAGGCCCGCCGAGCACGTCCTCCTCGGGAAGGAAGTTGCGCCCCAGCACCGGGCTCACGCCCAGCAGCGGCAGCATCGAGGCGCTCACCAGCCGCGTCCCGAGCCGCTCGGGGATGTCCACCCCGGTGAGATCGAAGGCCCCCGTCCGGAAGGCGGCCAGGTCCGTGAAGGTCCGCTGGCCCGCCCGCCAGTCCATGAAGTCGGGGATGCTCACCGTCATCGCCGGGAAGCTGGGCGTGCCCTCCTGGATGAAGACGAGCTGCTCGGGCTCCTCGTACGGCAGCGGGCGCAGCAGCACGCCATTCACCACGCTGAAGATGGCGGTGTTTGCGCCGATACCGAGCGCCAGCGTGAGCACCGCGGCCACCGTGAAGGCCGGGCTCTTGCGGAGCATGCGCAGCGCGAAGCGAGCATCCTGGAGGAGGGTATCCATGGGGGTTCCCGGGGAAGGAACTGCGGAGGCGCTGCGGTTCCGCGGGGGCGCCGCGGTTCAGCGGAGGCGCTCGTCCTGGACGACGCGGCCGTCGAAGAGGCTCACCATGCGCGTGCCGAGCCGCGCCTGGTTCGGATCGTGCGTCACCATGATGAGGGTGGCGCCGCTCTTGTGGAGCTCGGAGAGCAGCTGCATCACCTGCTCGCCATTCTTGGAGTCGAGGTTGCCGGTGGGCTCGTCGGCCAGGAGGATGAGCGGCTCTCCGGCCACGGCGCGCGCCACGGCCACGCGCTGCTGCTGACCGCCGGAGAGCTGCCCCGGCATGTGCCGCGCCCGGTGGCCCATGCCCACCCGCTCCAGCGCCCGCTCCACCCGCTGGCGGCGCTCCTCCGCGGACATGCCCCGGTAGGTGAGCGGCAGCTCCACGTTCTCGTAGACGGACAGATCGCCAATGAGGTTGAAGCTCTGGAAGATGAAGCCGATGTGCTGGTTGCGCACCAGCGCGCGCTCCGCCGGGGACAGGTCCAACACCGAGCGCCCATCCAGCAGGTAGGTGCCCTGGGAGGCCGTGTCCAGCAGGCCCAGCAGCGCCAGCAGCGTCGTCTTCCCCGAGCCCGAGGGCCCCACGATGGAGACCCACTCGCCGGGCCGCACCGCGAAGTGGACGTCGGAGAGCGCGTGCGTCTCCACCTCCTCCGTCTCGAAGACCTTGGTGATGCCCTCGAGCTGCAGGAGGGCCTTCTGCTGCGCCATCGAAGGGGTTTCCACCGGAGCCGTCTCCTGGACCTGAACCGACGTCATCGTCATCGCCGTCATCGCAGACTCACCCGATCCACCGCGTCCCACGCGGTCATGTCCGAGAGCACCACCTGGTCTCCCTCGGCGAGGCCCTGGACGACCTCGATGGAATTCACCGAGCCCCGGCCCAGCTGCACCGGAACCCGCACCGCCTCGTCACTGCCCGGCACCAGCTTGAAGAGCGACACCGTGGCGTTCGGCTGGGCACCCGCCGGCCGGCCCATGGAGAGCACCTCTCCCAACCGCTCCAGCTCCACCGTGCCCTCCACGGTGAGATCCGGCCGCGCGCCCTTGGGCAGCTCGCCCGTGAGCATCACCTCCACCCGCACCGTGCCCTGGCTCGCCGCCGGAGCGATGCGCGCCACCGTGCCCTCGACGATGCCATTGCGCGTGTCCACCTCCGCGCGCTGGCCCACCACGATGTCCCGCGCCTGCGTCTCCGCGATGCGCAGCTCCGCCTTCAACCGCTCGGGCTTCACCACCTTGGCCAGTACGGTGCCCGGCGTCACCCATTGCCCCAGCTCCAGCGGCAGCTCCGACAGCACCCCGGCCTCCCCCGCCTTCACCTGCATGGACTCCACCTGCGCGCGGCGGAAACGCGCCACCGCCTTCAGCCGCTCGATCTGCCCCTGCTGCGCCGCGAGCTGCTCGCGCGTGCTGGACTGCAGCACCGCCAGCCGCTGGCGCTCGAGGCCGAGCCGCGTGGTCATCTCGTCCGCCTTGCCCTTCACCTGCTGCACCTCCAGCTTCGGCACGAAGGCGCGATCCATCAGCGCCACGGTGGCCTGGGCCTGGCTCTCGGCATTGGTGGCCTCGGTCTCCAGCGTGGCGAGGGCGGCCGCCTGGGAGATGCGCTGCGTCTCCAGGTTGGTGCGCAGGGAGATGAGCTCCGCCTCCGCGCTGGCCAGCTGGCGCTCGGCCTCCAGCGCCTGGAGCTGGACGTCCGGGTTGGACAGCTCGAGCAGCGGCGTGCCGGGCTCCACGGCCGTGCCGGGCCGGACGTGGATGCGCTCGACGCGGCCGGCGGTGTCGGCGGTGAGCCAGCGGATGCGCTCGGGCACCAGCGTGCCCGTGCCCTTGACCTGGCGGATCATCGGCCCGCGCTTCACCGTGTCGAGCCACACCGTGCCGCGCTCCACCGTGGGCGCGGCGGACCGGAGCCGCGAGAGCCCCACCGTCACGCCGAGGAGCACGAGCACACCCAGGCCCATGAGGAGCCAGGGCTTGCGTTGATTCTTGGGTTTCTTGGGAATGTCCACGTCCGAATCCTTGAGCGAAGGGCGTGCCAGCCCCGGACACCCGCTCAAGTCCTTGAAATCACTCGGAGAGACAGAGGGCTCCCGAGGGGTGCTACCCGGTTGTGGAAAGCGCCGTCCCAGGAACGAACACCGAGGCCCGCCCGCTCCGCGGCCGGGCGGGCGTGATGAAACCATGATGAAGAGCGGAGAACCGCATGCGGCACCATGAGGGCCACATCCGGATGATGGGTCGTGTCTCCCCGTTGCCCGAGGTGGCTCCGACGATGAAACACGCCCTGAGAAGTGCCCTCTGCTGTGTCCTGCTGCTGCTGTCCGCGCCGGCCCTGGCCGATAGCGTCATCATCGGCACGGTCATGTCCGCCGAGAACAAGAAGCCCATCGCGGACGTGGTGGTCACCGCCACCTCCCCCAACCTCATGGGCGAGCAGGTCGTGGTGACGGACTCCGAGGGCAACTACCGCATCCCCCAGCTGCCACCGGGCGTCTACACCCTGCGCTTCGACAAGGAGAACTACAGGCCGTTCTCCCGCTCGGACATCCCATTGCGCCTGGATCGCACCGTCCGTGTGAACGTGGAGCTCCTGCCCGAGAGCTTCGCCGAGGAGATGATCGTGGTCACGGGCGGAGGGAGCAGTGCGCCACCCCTCGACTTCGGCGCCATCGGCAGGAGCATCAGCGACTTCTTCAGTGGGGGAAAGAAGAACGCCAACCCGCCTCCGCCCCCGCCTCCTCCTTCGTCCAACCCCACCCCGGCGCCTCCGACGCCCGAGCGCACCGTGACGCTGCCCCAGCAGCCCTTCTCGGACATGTACTTCCAGAGCTACGGGGTGAACCCGACCATCGACACCGAGGAGGAGCGCTTCTCCACCTTCTCCGTGGACGTGGACAGGGCCTCCTATGCGCTGGCGCGCGGCTACCTGGAGCGGGGAGCGCTGCCGGATGAGCAGGCGGTGCGGGTGGAGGAGTTCGTCAACAGCTTCGACTACGGCTACAGGAGCGACCCCGAGGCCCCCTTCAGCGTGCACGTGGAGGGCTTCCCCTCGCCCAGCCGCAAGGGCTACCACGTGGTGCACATCGGGCTGAAGGCGCGCGAGGTGAGCCGGGAGGAGCGCAAGCCCGCGCACCTGGTCTTCGTCATCGACGTGTCCGGCTCCATGAACATCGAGAACCGGCTCGGGCTGGTGAAGCGGGCGCTGAAGCTGCTGGTGGACGAGCTGGACGAGCGCGACCGGGTGTCCATCGCCGTCTATGGCTCGACGGCGCGCCCGGTGCTCGGGCCCACGAGCGCCTTCGAGAAGAACAAGCTGTTCGCCGCCATCGACGGCCTCTCCTCCGACGGCGCCACCAATGCCCAGGCCGGCATCGAGCTGGGTTACTCCATCGCCTCGGAGCACCTGCTCGAGGGGGGCATCAACCGCGTCATCCTGTGCTCGGACGGCGTGGCCAACAACGGCATCACCGACGCGGATGGCATCTGGGAGCGGGTGCGCGCCCAGGCCTCGAAGGGCATCACCCTGACCACCGTGGGCTTCGGCATGGGCAACTACAATGACGTGCTGATGGAGCGGCTGGCGCAGGTGGGCGAGGGCAACTACGCGTACGTGGACCAGTTGGAGGAGGCGCGGCGCATCTTCGTGCAGAACCTCACCGGCACGCTCCAGGTGGTGGCCAAGGACGTGAAGCTGCAGGTGGAGTTCGACCGCAAGGCGGTGGCCCGCTACCGGCTGGTGGGCTACGAGAACCGGGTGCTCGCCAAGGAGCAGTTCGCCGATGACCGGGTGGACGCGGGCGAGGTGGGCGCGGGCCACAGCGTCACCGCCATCTACGAGGTGAAGCTGCGCGAGCCCGCCGAGTCCTTCGCCACGCTGCGCATCCGGTACAAGGCGCCGGAGGGCGGCGACTCGAAGGAGATGGAGAAGCACCTGCCCTCGAGCATCCTGCGGCCCGCCTACGGCCGCACCGCGCCCCCCACGCGCCTGTCCTACGTGGCGGCCGCCTTCGCCGAGAAGCTGCGCGGCTCGTACTGGGTGCGCACGCTCTCCTGGCCCCAGCTCGTCTCGCTGTGGGAGGAGCTGGACGAGCCCCTGCGTGACCGGCCGGACGTGAGGGAGCTGGGCGCGCTCATCCGCAAGGCGCAGGGGCTGGACCGGCGCACGGATCGCTTCGAGCAGCTCGCGCCGGTGGTCTCCATGGACTTCGACCGCGTGCCGGTCATCAAGTAGAGAGCGTCCATGTTCCGCCGGCTGCTGCCCACCCTCTCCGCCCTCGTGCTCGGCCTGGCCGGGCTCGGATGGGGTCTGTGGCAGCTACAGCGCATCTTCGCCACCGAGCGCGAGGATGCCCGGGCCTCGCTCCACTCCCGGCGCGAGGCCCTCGCGCAGTACGCGCTCGTCTCCCTGAGCCAGACGTTGAGGGAGAAGCTGGAGGAGGCAAGGCCCGCGCTGGAGCTCGCCGCGGCCGATCCGCTCGCTCCCGCCGGAGGGCTCTACCTGCGCGAGCGCGGGGAGCAGTTGCTGCCACGGCTGGCCCTCTTCGACGTGGGAGAGGACTCCCCGGCCCGCGACCGGTACATGCGGCTGCGCGCGGGCAAGGAGCCCCCCGAGGACGCGGAGGACCCCTGGACGGAGCGGCTCGCGCTGATGCGCGACCTGGAGCGGGCGCTCGAACGCCGGGATGCGCGGGCGGTGACCGACACGCTCGTGGCCTTCCTGCAGCACCGCGTCCGGTACGTGCTGGCCTCGACGCGGGACGTGCCCGGCTTCCTGGTGGTGCTGGAGTCCCTCGCGGCGCGGGCGATCCCCGAGCGCCCCCTCATGCAGTCGCTGTTGCACCATGGGATGGAGGACAACCAGGGCCACCGGCTGGAGGGATTGCAGCGGCTGCTGCTCCTCAAGCGCTCGCGCTTCACCCGTCCGGACTTCTACTTCCTGCACGAGCGCGTGGTGGAGCTGTCCAGGCGGACGGGGACGCCGGTGATCGAATTCGAGGCGCGCACCGCGGAGCTGGCGGCCACGCCCCTGCCCCTGCCCGAGTCCCTGCCCGGTCCGGTGCTGGTGCGCTCCGGTTGGTACCTGGAGCCGAAGGACAAGGACCACGTCCGGGGCGTGGCGGTGACGCCCGAGGCGCTGCTGGACATCCTCACCCGGGAGATGCGCGAGCGCGGGCTGCTCGGCCCCGAGGGACACGTGCGGCTGCTCGGGACGGAGGAGATGCTGCCGCTGGCGAACCTGCCCCTGGGGGTGGAGACGCCGGTGTGGGAGCAGGAGGAAGCGGCGCTGGAGCAGCGCTACCGGTTGAAGACGGGCATGGTGGTGCTGTGCGCGGGGCTGGCGCTGACCATCGCGGGACTCGCCTTCGTGGCGCAGCACCGCAAGTACCGCTTCCTGGAGCTCAAGAGCGACTTCGTGGCCACCGTGTCGCACGAGCTGCGCACGCCGCTGGCCTCCATCCGGCTGCTGGCCGAGACGCTCGAGTGGCGGCTGGCCCAGGGGGCCGAGACGAAGGACTACCCCGCGCGCATCATCCACGAGGCGGACGGGCTGGGATTCCTGGTGGAGAACCTGCTGTCGTTCAACCGGATCGACAAGGGCCGGTGGGTGCCGCACCTGTCGTTGGTACGGCTGGACGAGCTGGTGGCCACGCTGCGGAGGGACCTGGAGGCCTGGGCGCGGGTGCCGGTGGAGTTGACGGCCGACGTGGGCGAGCGCGAGCTGCTCGCGGATCCGCAGTTGATGCGGCTGCTGCTGGCGAACCTGGCGCGCAACGCGTGTGCCTACAACACGCGCAACCCGGTGTGCCTGCGCGTGGAGGCGCTCGCGGACGGACGGGTGCGCTTCTCGGACAACGGCGTGGGCATTCCCGAGGCCGAGTGGGAGCGCATCTTCGGCGAGTTCTACCGGTTGCGAGGACAGGGACGGGAGGTGCCCGGCAGCGGGCTCGGCCTGGCGCTGTGCCGGCGCATCCTGCGGCTGCACGGGGGAGAAATCCGCGTGGCGGCCTCCAGTCCCGAGGGAACCACCTTCGAGCTCACCTTTCCGGAGAGGCGCTGAATGACTGCCACGACTCCCGCCATCCTGCTGGTGGAGGACGATCTCAACCTGCGGCTCGCGCTGCGCGACAACCTGGAGAACCAGGGGGGCTACGGCGTGGAGGAGGCCACCACGGTGGCCGAGGCCCGCGCGCACCTGGCCCGGCGTGCGTTCCAGCTCATCCTGCTGGACGTGATGCTGCCGGATGGGGACGGCTACACGCTGTGCCGGACGCTGCGCCAGGAAGGGGTGACGACGCCGGTGCTGATGCTCACGGCGCGGACGCTCGAGGACGACGTGGTGCGGGGCTTCGAGGCGGGAGCGCAGGACTACCTGGGCAAACCCTACCGCCTGCGCGAACTGCTGGCGCGGGTGGGCGCGTTGGTGCGGCGAGGCGGAGGCGTGCCTGTGCAGGTGCTGCGCTTCGCGGGCTACCGGATGGACCTGGACCGGCGCAAGGTGGAGACGCCCGAGGGGAAGACGGTGGAGCTGACGCGCACCGAGTTCGACCTGCTGGCCTTCTTCGTGCGCGAGCGTGAGCGTGTGCTTCGCCGGGATGAAATCCTCGACGCGGTGTGGGGGCGGGACGTGGTGGTGGACCCGCACACGGTGGACAACTTCGTCTCCAGCCTCAAACGGAAGCTGGGGTGGAACAGCGCCTCACGGTTCGCGCTCCAGACGGTGCGCGGCGTGGGCTACCGCATGGAGATCGAGGGCGCGTGAGCCCTGCCTGAACCCGGGGAGAGCCAGGGACATTCAAGGCAGGTTGCCCGGCTCACTCGTGAAGAGGGCATGGAAGAGCGTCGTATTCGGAGGCTCCTTCCACTCCACGAAAAGCGGAACAGGGACTTCCGCGATATCGCGAGGAAGCGCACTGACGCCAAATACTGCTTCGATTCTTCTGGCGATGACGTCGGCCGGGAATCTCATACCGGGTGGGAGTGGCTCGAAGACAATCCTTGGATTGGACCGCGAGGCGCCCGTTCGTTCGTATTCTACGCCGTAGATGATGTAGACAGGTGCCAAGATGCTGACGCACCCCACGACGGCCTGGTCGAAAGACGGCGGCGGGGTTCCTTTTACTGGGTACGCGATGCAACGAAAGCTGGCATCGGCCGTCGTCACGACATTCCCGATGCTGAAGCCAGGAAGCTCCTGCTGGAGGTCCTTCAAGAATGCCTTCCAGCGCTCAACCTTTTCGAGTTCCCGCTCCCATAATGCCTGAAGCCTTTCGGTCTCGGGACTCTTCTCCTGCCTGAGATAATAGTCCTTATCCGAGCGCCAATAGCTTCGCGCGATACCGAGAAGTTGTTCCGCTGAAAGTGGCATCGGCTCAGGGGCTGAACTCGCCAAATATAACGGGCCTGGTCTTCTTGTCACACACTCTCGTCACCCGTGCCCCTCCGATGGCGGCATTCAGCAGCGCACCATAAGTTGTCTTGAATGTTTCGCACAAAATGCCAAGGGGAGGATCCGGCTCCCTTGCTGCCGCACCAAGAACGCTGATTGCTGCTTCGTTGGCGCAATCCGCCGCGAGGCGCTGCGCCAGGGAGATCGAGACAGGTCCGTCCCTGTTTTCGATGGGAACCTCAACGCCGAATTTGCAGAAGAAGAACTCTCCCGTGGTTCCATTCTTGATCCTGGCGTGGACACATGCCGCGCGCCAACCATCCGCTCCTGGAACGGTCTTCTCGACGATCGTGACGAACTGAAAATGGCTTGGCTGGATTCGCCCGGTGACACACCCAGACAAGAGCGAAAGCAACAGGAGCAAAGCAGGGAGCCAAACGATCTGCCCAGGCATGTTCAAGGCTTCGCCCTCATGCACACGCAATGGACCCTCTACCTACCTCGTGTGGAACGAGTCGGTAGGAGTGACAGGGTACGACACCTCTCGACAAAGGAGCTGCTCCAGATCCCAACAACGTTGGAGTTATCAACAAATGCGGGGCGAGCAGGGCCTGTGAAGTATCTCACCCTGCCCACGAGCCCGCGGGCGGTGTGTCGGCGATGTGGCGATGTGCACTGTATGGACGCGAGCCCGCTCCCCCCTTGCGGCTCATGCAGGGAGTGCAGGGGCTCGCGAGGAGGGGGAACGACATGGAGCGCAAGTGGTGGAGAGCAGGCATTGCCCTGCTCGCGGTAGTGGGTCTCGTTCACTGCGGAGTGGTGCCTCCGGAGGGCGAGCAGGAGGACGGGCTCCCACAAGAGGAACACGCGGCATCCGAGGAGCCACTCAGCGCCTCCTGGCGCTCCGGCTCCTCCCAGGGCGCGACACGCTGGTTCCGGCATCCCCGGACTCCTTTCGACGCGGAGTCCCTCGCCATCGTCCAGGATGCCGACCGGAACGTCATCGTCTCTGTGAGTGTGGGAGGGACGATCGAATTCGAACCGGGCCACCCGCTGGGACGAGGCATCCCGGAGGAGCGGCTCATCGCCGTGGCGAAGTACGCGCCGGACGGGAGGCTGCTCTGGGCCCGCACCTTCGAGGTGACACCCGGCTCGAGCCCGGACTTCCTCCACGCCTTCGCGACGGCACTCGCGGTGGATCGTGAGGGCCACATCGTGCTCGCTGGCTCCCAAACCGGCACGATCGACTTCGGAGGCGGTCTCCTGCCCTCCGGGGCCTTCCTCGTGAAGCTCGATCGCGAGGGCGGACACGTGTGGTCCAGGCATTTCCCCAGCGATGTGGCACGGCCCACCTTCCGCGCGGAGAAGCTGCTGACGGACCGCGAGGGAAACATCGGCCTGGCCGCCACCGTGGTGGCGACGATGGACTTCGGCGGGGGGCCTCTCACCCTCCGGGGCCAGCCCGTCTTCGTGCGCTTCTCGCCCGAGGGAGGGTTCCTCTGGGCCTTCGTGGATGACCGGACGGGTTTCCCGCGCGATGCGGCCGTGGACTCGGAGGGCCGGTTCATCCTCGCCGGCGGCCGCGAGGATGGGCCCTTCGTCTACAAGCTCGACAGGGATGGCACACGGCTCTGGGAGCGGCGCCCGGTGGGCGCGAACGCCTCGCTCGCGGGAGTGGCGGCCTGGGGCAACCGCATCGTCCTCACCGGGGTCTTCGCCGGCTGCGTCAGGTTCGATGGAAGGCGGCTGTGCACTCCGAGCCGGAATGATCCCAACGAGAGCGATGGGCTCCTGCTCGCCTACACGGCGGATGGCGAGGAGCGCTGGGCGCGGCATTTCGGACGGGCCAGTGGCGCCATCGCCGTGGACCCACGCGGCAGCGTCGTGGTGACGGGGGTCTACGAGGATGGAGACCGGATCGGCTCGCGGCGGCTGCGGGGAGAGCCTGGCGCGAACAACGTCTTCGTCGCCCGCTTCGACAAGGGCGATGGCGATCTCCGGTGGATCCGCACCTTCCCGGGGCCCTCCGAGCAGTTCGCCCCCGATGACATCTCCGTGGACAGCCGGGGCGAGAGCGCGCTCCTGGCGACCTTCTCCGCGCCGGTGACCCTCGAGGGCACGACGCTGGTCCCCGAGGGAGGCCGGGACTTCTTCATCTTGAAGCTCGCGCCCTGAGCGCGGCTCGGCGGGAGGGAGGCCCGGAGGCACACCGCCAGGACAACCCGAGGCATCCCTCCCCTCCGCACCGGATGTGCCCGCCCGGCTGGGCATGCGTGGACGATTTCTCTCTCGGACACACGCCCTTCTCCAGGGCATACACTCCCGCCGTGCTCAAGATTCCGGCTGACTCCGCTTCGTGGCTGTCCACCCTGCTGTTGCTGCTGCCCCTCGCGTTCGCCGCCCGGTCCAGGTCGCGGCCTCCCCCTCCAGCACCGAAGCGGCCCTCGTCGTGGCTCCCGCTGCTGCTGGTCGGCGGAATCCTGGTGCTGATCGTGCTCGGCGTGTGGGCCTCCCGGCCTCCCTCTCCCCCACCCGTCCAGCCGCCCTCCCCAGGAGCCCAGGGCCGTGCCCCCCTGGAGCCCCCAGGCGTGTCGAAGGAGCAGTTCCGGGCCCAGGTGGAGCAGCTCTGCCCACGCTTCGCCGCCATCAGTTGGGGCCAGGCCGAGCAGCCCTCCCAGTTGGCCCGGCAGCTCATCAGCATGGAGTGCATGAGCCGGCTGTGCGCGCCCCCGGCTGGCGCCGACGCGGGCGGCTCCTCCTTGAGCCGCGAGCTCTCGCCGATGTGTCAGGAGATCCTGCCGCTGATCAGGGGAGAGCCCGGAATGGCGACGGTGACCCGCTCCTACCGTCTGGCATGTCCCGAGGTCGCCGTGCCCTGGTCCGAGCGCCCCTGGAGCCCCAGCACCGAGCTGGGCTTCTACACCGCCGTCCGGCCCTGTCTGGAGCGCATCTGCGAGCGGATGCTGGCGCCCCAGGGCATTCCCCCCAAGTACTGCACCCTCGCCGCGGACATCGCCGAGGGGCTCGGGGACGTGGGGGCCGTGGCCCGGCTCCGGCAGCGGGCCCAGGCGCTCCAGGCGATCAACGAGGCGCAATGGCAGGAGCTCTCACCCGAGCAGCGCGAGGTGGCGGAGACGGACCAGGACATGAGGGTCCTCGCCAGGCGATGGGGCGAGGCCTGTGCCCAGGGGATGAGCAGGTACTGTGAGTCCCTGGCCCAGTACTGCCGCCTCGAGGGCTCTCCGCCGGACGTGTGCCCCGCTCAAAACGACGCGGGGAAGGCCCCATGAAAGGCGTCCTCCTCTTCCTGCTCCTGCTGGCCCTGCTCCTGGCGGGGATGCTGTCCATCGTCTTCCACACGCTGAAGACGGGCATCTCCCCCATGCCCACCTCGGGGAAGGTGCGCCGCCAGGTGCTCTCCCTGCTGCCCACGGAGCTGGAGGGCACGCTGCTGGAGCTGGGCTCCGGCTGGGGCACGCTGGCCTTCGCGCTGGCGGACCACTGCCCTCGGGCCCGCATCGTGGCCTTCGAGCTGTCCCCGCTCCCATACGCCTTCTCGCGCCTGCGCCAGCGGCTCGCCCCGCGCCCCAACCTCCGGCTCGTGCGCGAGGACTTCTTCCGGGCCCCCTTCGCGGAGGCCTCGGCCATCGTCTGCTACCTCTACCCCGGAGCCATGAGCCGCCTGGCGCCCAGGCTGTCCCAGGAGCTCGCTCCCGGCACCCGCATCCTCAGTCACACCTTCGCGCTCCGTGGGTGGAAGCCCCTGCGCACGCTCGTCGTCGACGACCTGTACCGCACGCCCATCTACCTCTACGAGGTGCCCGCCCGGGAGGGCTGAATCCCCTCTCCTTTCCTCGGAAGTCATCCCACCGACCTGCCCTGAGAGGTCCTCCGCACCTGCCAGACCCACCGGATACGATTCCCCTCGTCGCCGCGAGACAACCGCGGCGCATCAAGGGAGGGACTCGTGGCGGACATCGCGGACGGCGCCCAGGTCGAGGTGCAGGGCTCTGGCTCCAAGCCGTACATCCTGAAGAACACCGGTGGTGTGTACTCGTGCTCGTGCCCTGCGTGGCGCAACCAGTCCATCCCCATCGAGCGGCGGACGTGCAAGCACCTGCGCAAGGTCCGGGGGGATGCGGCGGAGGACGCCCGCGTGGGCGGCTCGGACTCCAGTGCCGCGGCGAAGCCGGCGCGCAACGTCCGTCCCAAGTCCGGCGCGAACACGGTCGTGGGCGCGGAGTCCGGCGAAGCCACCGCCCCCGCGTTGCTGCTGGCCCACTCGTGGGAGAACGACGTCGATCTCACCGGCTGGTGGATGAGCGAGAAGCTCGACGGCGTGCGGGCCTGGTGGGACGGCAAGCAGTTCTACTCGCGCCAGGGCAATCCGTTCCTCGCGCCCGACTGGTTCACCGCGAAGCTGCCCGACCATCCGCTCGACGGCGAGCTGTTCGGCGGGCGCAAGAAGTTCCAGCGCACGGTGAGCATCGTGCGGCGGCAGGACCGGAGCGATGACTGGAAGGAGCTGGCCTTCGTCATCTTCGACGCGCCGAGGCTGGAGGCGCCCTTCGAGGAGCGGCTCGCGTACTGCCAGCGGTACGTGGAGGACGTGGCGCCTCCGTACGCCGAGTGGCTGGAGCACCAGACCTGCAAGAGCGTGGCGCACCTGCGCGAGGAGCTGGCGCGCGTGGAGGGCCTGGGCGGCGAGGGGCTCATGCTGCGCAAGCCGGGCTCGCGCTACGAGGCGGGCCGCTCGCACACGCTGCTGAAGGTGAAGAGCTTCAAGGACGACGAGGCGCGCGTGGTGGGGCACACGGCGGGCGCGGGCAGGCACAAGGGCCGGCTGGGCGCGCTCGAGGTGGAGTTGCGCGACGGCACCCGCTTCTCCGTGGGCACCGGCCTCTCGGACCAGGAGCGGGAGAACCCGCCGCCGGTGGGCACCCTCATCACCTTCCGCTACCAGGAGCTCTCCAACGACGGCGTGCCGCGCTTCCCCTCGTATGTGGGCGTGCGCATCGACGCCGCGCCCTTCGAGCCCACGGCCCGGCGCAAGCGCTCCTGAGCCGGGATTTAACCTTGCTCGGGCTCCGGGGTTTCTCCGGACAGATGACGCCGGGATGCCGTCCCGGCGCGTCCCCTCGAAGGAGAGTCCGCCATGCGCCTGAAGCTCGCCCTGTCCGCCACCGTTGCCTCGCTGCTGTTCTCCGCTCCCGTGCTCGCCCAGGAGCCCGCCGCTCCCACCGGCCAGGAGGGGCACCCTGGAAAGCACAAGCACAAGAACAGGGACGAGCGGATGCTCCGCAAGCTCGAGCGCATGGAGCGCCGGCTCACCCGCGCCGTCGAGCGCGGCCGCCTCACGCAGCAGCAGGCGGACGCGTTCCTCGCCGAGGCCCGGCAGCTCCGCGCCGATGCCCAGGTGCAGCTCCAGGCCAGCGGGGGCCAGTTCACCGAGGAGCAGAAGCAGCAGCTCCGGGAGCGCAAGCAGGCCCTGCGCGAGAAGATCCACGCGGCCCTGAAGGCCACCCAGCCCCAGCAGGCCCAGTAGCCCACCCGGCCTCATGAGGGCCCCGGAGCGGCGGCTTCCAAACCCGTGGGAGTCAGTTCGTCCAGAGGGGTGGTCCGCGTCGATGTGGCACGAGGCGCACGAGGCGGTGCCGTTGCCGGACAGCTTGGGTTGACGACGTAGAGCGAGCCGGAGACATCGTGCAGCGCCAGGCCGCGCGGGCCCCGCTTGGTGCGCGGGTTGACGGTGGCTCCGGTGGACGGGCCCACCTCCACCCGGGCCACCACTCAAGTTTTTCAGCTCAAACCATCTCCGGGGCTCCAGGCCCGCGGAAGGAGGAGCCCTCCCGTTCCGCGGGCCCGGCGAGCCGGGCGCCGTTCACCGGCTCGTGACGGAAGACGCCCGCCTACTTCGCGTCCTCGGCCGTGCGGTTCTTCATCAGGGTGGGATCGCCGAGGAAGCCGGAGAACATCAGCCGGTTGGGCGAGCACCTGCCGGCATCGGCCACCTTGCCGGGCGTGGAGTTGTCGACGAGCACGGAGGTGACGGCGTTGGGAGCGGCACCGGGGTTGCGCTCCAGGAAGAGCGCGGCGAGCCCCGCGACGTGGGGCGAGGCCATGGACGTCCCACTGAGGGGGCGGGTGGCGGAGTCATCGGAGATCCACGCCGAGGTGATGTTGTCACCCGGAGCGAAGACATCCACGCAGGCGCCCCAGTTGGAGAAGGAGGCGCGCTTGTCGGACGTGGTGGTGGCGCCCACGGTGATGGCGTTGGGGCTGCGGGCCGGAGAGCGCGCGCAGGCATCCTGGTTCTCGTTGCCCGCCGCGACGACGAAGGTGACGCCCGAGGCGATGGCCTTGGCCACGGCCTCGTCGAGCGCATCGCTCTTGCCACCGCCGAGGCTCATGTTGGCCACGGCGGGGAGCTGCCGGTTCCTGGTCACCCAGTCCACGCCGGCGATCACCCCGGAGGTCGAGCCGGAGCCGCTGCAGTTGAGCACGCGCACCGCGTGGAGCTGGACGCTCTTGGCGACCCCGTAGACCTGGCCCCCCACGGTGGCGGCCACGTGCGTGCCATGGCCATTGCAGTCATTGCCCTTCTGGCCATCCGAGAAGGCGTCGAAGACGGCCCGCGCGCGCCCGCCGAACTCGGCGTGCGAGACACGGATGCCGGTGTCGATGATGTAGGCGTTCACGCCCTTGCCGCTGGCGCTGTAGAGGTAGGTCTGGTCCAGGGGTAGGTCGCGCTGATCGACCCGGTCGATGCCCCAGGTGGCCTCGGGCTGGCGCTCACCGATGGCGCGCATCACCCCGTTCTCCTCCACGTACGCCACCGAGGGGTCGGCGGACATGGCCCGGGCCTGCTCCGGGGTCATCCGGGTGGCGAAGCCCCGCAGCGCGTGCTCGTACGTGAGGAAGGAGCTGCCGCCGTAGCGCGCCGAGAGGCTCTCCGCGGCCATGGCGGGGGCGAGGCCCTTCTCCCCCTCGGGAGGCGCCTTGAGGACGACGATGTACTCGCCCTGCACGGGCCGGACGGCGGCGATGAACTTCCCCTCGCGAGCCATGGACTCCACGGAGGCGGTGGGGCAAGGCGCCTCGGGCGGCAGCGGAGGCGGCTTGGGAAGAGTCACGGCCGGGCACCCCAACAGCACGGACATGGACACAGCGGACACGGCCATCCACGACACCGTACGAAGACGCATCGCTTTCCCCCTGTTGCTTGGAAATAGAAGTCTACCTGTTTCATTTTAATGAGACGTCTGACGCCCCATTTCCTGTCCACACAATCCACCGCCTGTTCAATAGCAGACATGCGGTGGATGTCGGATGACCGTCTGCCATTGGCTGCTACTTCCGGGGTGGAGGCTCCGCGGCGCGGGGAGTCTCCGGCGAGGGCTCGCGCTTGAAGGGGCTCCAGGAGACGGCCACCTCCTGGCCCGCTGCGTCATGGCCATACAGCTGATCCAGGAGCTGTTTGATCTCCGGCGGGGCCTCGGAGGCGCGCACCGTCACGTAGCCGCGGAACCCCCCGTTGCCGAGCTCCTCCTCCACCTGGAGCACCTCGCGCCAGGGACGCATGGAGGTATCCGCCTGACCGTCCCAGTGGAGGGAGATGCGCTCGAGCCGCTCCCAGGTGACGCGCTTCCCTTCCGGGACGCGGATGACCACGTCGCTGCGCCAGCCGCCCTCGGGAAGCGGGCGCCAGCGGGAGACGCGCAGCTCGACGGGAGGAGGCTCGGAGGGAGGCTGCCCACGCGTGAGCGCGAACGCCGTGGCCTCCAGGGGCCCACCCCGGTCGAGCCGGGCCTGGAGCCGCACGGGGAAGCTCTTGATCTCCTGGGGGCCGAGCGCCTCGAGGGAATAGGCGTGCTCGGCGCGGGGCTCGGAGGTGGTGGAGGTGGTGCCATCCCCGAAATCCCACGCGTATGCCGTGATGCGCGCACTGCCCTGGTAGAGGGCCTCGAACGCGAAGCTCCCCTGCCCTCGCTGGACCACCGAGATGCGCAGGGGCTCGTTGCGCTGGGCCTGCTGCTCGCCGCACCGGCGCACGTCGAGCTCCACTTCCCGCTCGGCCAGCACGCCCACGCGCCGTCCGCCGAGGTCCTTGCAGACCTGGAAGCGCACCCGGTACGTGCCGGCCGTCTCCGGCGCCCGCCATGGGAGCGCGGGCCCGGGATGCAGCTCGGCGCCGCTGCCGGCCACCGGCCAGACCCAGCGGTAGACCGCGCCGGGCTCGGGCTCCCCTCCGAGACGGGCGGACAGGTGGATGGATTCGCCCGCGCACACCCACGGACGGTCCGTGTCGATTCCGTCGATCACCACACTGGACGTCAACGACACGCGCTCCTCGTTGAGGGCCGCGGAGAGCGCCTCACCCGAGGCCGCCAGGGACGCGGGCACGGGTGGCACGGGCGGCGGTGGTGACGGAGCGGGAGGCGCTGGAGGTGGGACCTCCGGGGCGGGGAGACGGCGCTCGGGGACAGCGGGAGGCGGAGACGGCGCCTCGCTGACGGGCCGGGGCCACACCGCCACGACGAGCGCGAGCAGCAGCGCCGTGGCGGCGAGACCCACGACGACGCGAGCACGCGCCCTGGCCGCGGGACGCTCGGGGGTTCCGGGGGGCACGGGGGCGTTGGACACGGAGGACTAGAAGCCGAAGTCGTTCAGGTGGCGGCGGTAGCCCTGCGAGTTGGGCCGGTACCACTGATCATCCCAGCCCTTGAACTCCACATCATCGAGCAGCCGCTCGGTGGCGCCGTTGAGGGTGACGGAGTTGATGAGCTGCACCGTGGTGGAGCCCACGTTCCGGGAGACGAGCCGGTTGGAGGTGGCGGTATCGAGATACTGATAGGTCGTGCGGCTGCAATAGTCCTGGAGGAAGCAACCACTGTCACAGGTGCTCAGGTTGTTGTAGGTGGCGTGTTTGTCTTCAGCGACGTAGAGCGTGGGCCAGCCGCGAGAGGAATTGCGCGAGTCGATGGCCGTGTCGTACTCGAGCTGTCCATACGAGTACCAGGCGGACGAGTCACAGCTGCTCTTGCGATGGGCGGACAGGTAGGCCCAGTCGAGGTACCACTTGCCGCCGGAGTAATGGACCTCGAGGATCTGGAACTCGGGGTCTCCGTCGTGGCCGGTGGTGACCCCGGAGTCCTCGAAGAAGGTGTCCATGTAGAACACCTGGAGCGTGCGGGTGGAGAAGCTGGTGCTCTTCACGGCGTAGTACGGGCGCCGGGCGAAGCCGCTCTCGCCGCTGTCGAACCAGAAGAGGGGCATGAACCAGAAGGCGACCTGGTACTCACAGTCGTCGTTGAGACCATCGCGGTCGGCATCCGTGCCGGTGCCCCAGCAGTTGTCCCCATAGGGGATGGTGGAGAGCCCCTCGGCGTGGGCCGGGCCCGGCAGGGCGAGGAACAATCCCAACGACAGGACCGCGATTCGGGTGAAACGGTTCATTCGAGAACCTCGGGGAAGGAGGGGCGCGTATGTTACACGCCCACGGCCCCCCGAGGATCTCCAGGCCCTCAGCCCTGGCGCAGCACGAGCAACCGCGGCTCGGTCATGTCCTCGATGGCGTACTTCACGCCCTCGCGCCCCAGTCCCGAGCCCTTCACGCCGCCGTAGGGCATCGTGTCGACACGGAAGCTCGGCACGTCTCCCACGACGACGCCCCCCACCTCCAGCTCGTCCCACGCCCGCATCGCCCGCGACAGGTCGTTCGTGAAGACACCCGCCTGAAGCCCGTAGCGTCCGGCGTTCACCTCGCGCAGCGCGTCATCGAAGGAGCCGAAGGGCTGGAGCAGCACGACCGGACCGAAGGCCTCCTCCGCGCTCAGCGGCTCGTCGGCGGGCACGCCGACTCGAGCAGGTCGAGGTTCTCCTCGCCGGGAAGTCCAAAGACGCAGCGCACGCCCTCCGCTTCGAGGGCTTTGACGAACAGATCCGATGCCTTCATGGGCTCTCTCCTCCGGTACGCGACAAGATCTACCCGCGGCCCTCGATTCGTACATTCGTTTGTTCCCATGGAGCCGATAGGCATTGCCTATGATGGAGGAATGGAGCTCCGTCACCTCCGCTACTTCTCCGCCGTCGCCGAGACGCTGCACTTCGGACGTGCCGCGCGGCGCATCCACGTCTCGCAGCCCACGCTGTCGCAGCAGATCCGCCAACTGGAGGAGGAGCTCGGCTCACCGCTCTTCGAGCGCGCGCGCAGTGGCGTCCGGCTGACACAGGCGGGGGAACTGTTCCGCACCTACGCCTCGCGGGCCCTGGAGGACGTGGACGCGGGCCGGGTGGCGGTGAGCGCGCTGCGCGGACTCACCACGGGTGCACTGCGCGTGGGCTACCCGCCCAGCATGCGAGGAGTCGTGGTCCCCGCCCTGACGGCCGTGCTGCGCAGGCACCCGGGCCTCGCGCTGAGCGCCGAGGAGGCGGTCGTACGTCGGCTGGAGCGGCGGCTCTCGGAAGGCAAGCTGGACGTGGGGCTGGGGTATGCACCCGCGCGCTCACCGGACCTCGACGCCGAGCCCCTCTTCGACAGCCGGCTCGCGCTCTTCGTCGCGAAGGGGCACCCGCTGGCGGGAGCGGAATCCGTGGCCTTGCGGCAGCTGAAGGACGAGCCATTCGCGCTGCTCTCGCCGGGGCTGCGCGTGCGCGCGCGTGTGGACGTCTGGTTCGACGCCATGCGGTTCACGCCGAACATCGCGCTGGAATCGAACGCGGTGGCCACCGTGCTCGCCATCGTGCGCGCGGGGCTCGCCATCACCGTGCTCCCCGAGCCCCGGCTGGCCGATGCCGAGCGCCTGGTGGTGAAGCGGCTCGCCCCCGCGCCGCGATCCGAGCTGGCGGCGCTCCTGTGGCGCAAGGGCGCGCCCCGCACGCCCGCGGCGGAACTGTTCGCCGCGGAGGTGCGCGAGCGCGCGAAGGAGGTCGGAGCCTGAGGGCTCAGCCGCCCTTGGGGAAGTCGCGGCAGGCCGCGTCGTAGTCCCGCCACCAGCCCTCCAGGGCCTTCATGTCGGTGGGCCGGGGCTCGTCACCCGCGCCCGCCATGTCCAGGTAGGCGTGCAGCAGTGGGCGGAAGTGCGGGTGCGCGCACTTCTCGATGATGTCCACCGCGCGCCGCTTGGGCGAGCGGATGTCCATGTTGAGCGCGTAGCCGTGCTCGGTGACCACGCACTTGATGTCGTGCTCCGTGTGGTCGATGTGCCGCACGTACGGCATCACGCAGCTCACGACGCGCCCATCCTTCAGGGGCCGCGTGGACGGCGTGTGCACGATGCTCAGGTAGGCATTGCGGAAGAAGTCTCCCGAGCCCCCCAGCCCGTTGACGATGCGCGAGCCGTCGATGTGCGTGGAGTTCACGTGCCCGTAGATGTCCACCTCGATGGGCGTGTTCATCGCGATGACGAACAGCCGCGAGATGATCTCCGGGCTGTTGGACAGCCACATGGGCCGCAGCACCAGCTTGTCGCGGCAGCGCTCGAACAGCTCCATGAAGCGCCGGCGCCCCTCGGCCGAGAAGGACACCGCCGTGGCCGACGCGTTCTCGAACTTCGCGTCGTCCTCCACGTAGCGCAGCATTCCGTCCTGGAAGACCTCGGTCCAGAAACGGATCTTCTGGAACGGGGACGCGTAGAGCTCGCCGATGATGGCGTTGGCCACGTTGCCCACGCCGGACTGGATGGGAGGCAGGCGCTTGCCCCAGCCGAACTGCTGGCGGCACTGCATGAGGAAGTCGATCACGTTCTGCGCGATGCGGCGGTCCGTGTCGCTCGCGGCCTTGAAGGGCACCGGGTGGTCGGGCGTGACGGACTCGACGACGGCCACCACCTTGCTGCGGTCGAACTCGACGTAGGGGGTGCCGATTCGGTCGCGCACGTTCACCAGCGGCAGCGGCCAGCCCACCTTGGGGTGCACGGCGGGCAGGACGATGTCGTGGAAGCCCGTGTAGTCCGGCGACGCGGTGTTCACCTCGAGGATGATCTTCCGCGCCCGGGCCAGTGCCTCGGCGGAGACGCCCACCGACGAGGACAGGACGACACTGCCGTCCTCGCGGATGCGCGACACCTCGACGACGGCGACGTCGATCTCCCCGTAGAAGCCGTACATCAGGTTGCGCGCGAAGGCGGACAGGTGGACGTCGGTGAAGTCCATCTCGCCCGAGTGGATGAGCTTGCGCGACACGGCCGAGGACATGTACGGCCCGCGCTTGCGGATGAAGGGGGCCATGGGGCCCTCGACGTCATCCGAGAGCGAGGCACCGCTCAGCAGGGTGATCCGGGCCTCGGGCGCCGTCCGGGCCAGGTGCCTGGCGAGCGCCGGGAAGAAGGTCTTCGGCTCTCCCGACTTGGTGAAGCCGCTGATGGCCACCGTGTTGCCATCGGTGACGTGCTTCACCGCTTCCTCGACCGGAACGACCTTGGCCAGCAGTTCAGCGTTCTCGACTCGGTCTCGCAGTGTGGTCATGCCCCAATGCTGCATCCTCCCGCGTCCCACGCAAGCGCTCTTAGCAGGCCTCCAGGCTCATGGTGGGGTAGCGGCCCGTGGCCACCTTCCAGGCAGGCATGGCCACCACCGGGCGCGCGGCCAGCACGTGATCGAGCGCCAGCAGGGCGAAGATGTCGGAGAGGACCGGGACGTTGTACGCGATGGGCCGCGGGCCCGCCTGATCCGGAATGGACAGGAACCGGCCATCCGCCTGCTGCTGGCGGACGAGGTACCTCACGCCGCGCTGGATCGGGGCGGGCTCGTCGAAGTGGCTGAGGGCAATCAGCGCGTATGACGTGCTGATGGGATCGCTGGCGTCGCCGGCCCGCTGCCCCCAACCGCCGTCCACGTTCTGCGAGCGCCGCAGGTAGTCCAGGGAGTACTCCTCGGCGAGCTCCACCATCATCCGCAGCCCGGAGGCGCTCTCCGGCAGCAGCCGCATCGCCAGCAGGGCGCGGAAGATGGCGTTCGTCTCGCTCAGGCTCCAGCTCCGCTCGAAGCTCCCATCCGCCTTCTGGTGGGTGACGATGTAGCGAATGCCCTGCGTGATGAGCTCGGCGTGCTGCTCGCGGTTGGGCGCCAGGGCGTTGAGCGCGCCCGCCGTCATGGCGACCTCCGACTTGCTCCCCGCGACGAACGTCGGGAAGCCCCCGTCACCGCCCTGCATGTCCACCAGGTACGCCTCGGCCTGGGAGATGGCGTGGGCATGGCGCTCCGGATCCAGGGCCCGCAGGAACTCCAGGCAGTACGCCGTGTCGTCCACGTCCGTCTGGTGCACGTCCTCGGCGTAGGCCCAGCCCCCATCCGGCTGCTGCTCGCCCACGAGGTAGTCCGCCATGCGGTACAGCAAGGACTTCCTGGCCCCCGCCTCCACCAGCGCCAGCCCCGCCGTGGCCGTGCAGAAGATCTCCATCCCGGTGATGAAGGGAATGCCACCATCCGCGTTCTGCACCGAGACCAGCAGGGCGATGCCGTTCTGGACCGACTCGCCGCGCCGCGGGAAGTGACGCAGCGCCAGCAACGCGAGGATGTTGGCCAGCAGGTGCTTCTCCCAGGCCCCCTCCGTGCTCTGGGTGGCCGTCAGCAGCTCCACGTCCTCGGCGCGGATCCACTCGGGGTAGCCGCTCCCCACCGCATGGAGGATGCGCAGCGAGGCCACCGTCACGGTCGCCCAGCTCTGGTACTTCTCCTCACCACTGCTCGCGAAGTCCTCCGGCGTGAGCACGGAGTCGAACGGCGCCAGCCCCAGCTCCGCCATGAGCACGCTGAACATCATCCGCTTGCGCCGGTTGGTGAAGTGATCGAAGCGCGCCAGGTACGCCCGGACCGCCTCCGCGTCCTGGGGCGTGCTCTCCCCCAGCGCATGCCGGCGCAGCACCGCGTGCAGGGGATCCTCCCGCTCGTCGATGCACTGGGCTCGCAGGTAGCCTTCGATCCGCTCCCGCACCTCCGAGAACAGGCCCAGCTGCTCCAGCAGGTGCAGGCTCAGCACGGACTCCAGGATGCGGCTCTCACACTGGCCCCGCACACACCCGTCCTCCCCCACCTGCGTCTCCAGGTACTCCCGGAGCTGCTCCCTCGCGACCACGGCCCCGCGCGCCCAGGGGCGCTGTGCCGGCCGGCCACTCTCAAACGCGGGGACATTCATGTACGGGGAGGTGCGCATCGGGAGGCCCTATCGAAGCGGGAGCGCGGCTGCTCGGCGACAATGTGACTGGATAATTTCAATAAACCAGAAAAGGGTATGGAGCAACCCTCTTGAGTCACTTTCTACTCAGTGACGACCTCACACATTGAGAAATGAGCACGGCCTCGGATCAATGTTTTGAAAAGGCCAGGAATTGAGAGCCTTTACGGCATGAATGGCTCCCGGCCGCGCGACGAAAAAGGACCGTGCGGCAAAATTCATGCGGGAGAGATGGGTCCTGACGCACCCAGCCCTGACGAAGCCGAGCGCCAAGGGCTGGCCGCGACGAAGGCGGACGCGTGGCGACAGGCACGCTGGGAGCGGCCCGGCATACCTGAGAGGTCGAGTGGGAGGTCAGCCCCGGGGCGGGGACTCGGGAGCGGGCGCCGCGAGCAACATCCGGGCGCGCTCGAGCACATCCTCCCGGGTGGCCACGGCCCAGCCGCGCCGCTGGGCGAGCACCCGTAGGGCGGGCTCGGGCTCGAAGGCCAGGGGCAGGCCCAGGCGCTCGAAGAGGGCTGAGTCGGTGATCGAATCACCCAGGGCGAAGCACCGCTCCAGGCGCACGTCCTGCCCGCGCGTCACCGCGTCGAAGATCCGGCGCTTCTCGCCCAGGGCGCCCGAGGACAGGTCCACGGCTCCCGTGTAGTGGCCCTCGCGGCGGGTGAACAGGGCGCCGCACGCCTGGGAGATGCCGAGCTCGTCGGCGACGCACTGAATCATCTCCTGGGGGCTTCCCGAGATGATGACACTCCAGTAGCCCGCCTCCCGCAGCAGGCCGACCAGGGGCCGCACGAAGCCGAAGAGCTTGTGGCGCTCCTGCTCCCACACCTTGCGGGCCAGCGCGTCGACGGTGTCACACCGGGCGCCCTCGAGGGCCTGGGCATAGAGGGGATAGGCGCGGCTGGCCATGGTGGAGAAGTCGATGAGCCCCTGCTTGTACTGGCGGAGGACCTCGAACACACCCTCGGCCCGGGTGCGGTGGCAGACCCCCGCGGCCATCAGGGCCCGCAGCAGCTCGACGCCCAGGGCTCCCGGGTAGAGCGTTCCATCGACGTCGAGAACCGCAGCCTTCAGCTCGTTGCTCATCCCCATGGCGCCTCTGCGGCGGTTATACCCGAATCCCGGGAATTGGCCCACCGCCGGGCCAGACCTCCGAGGTCACATGCCTTCATTGACACCCTGGTGGCGGGCTGACTACCGTCATGACGACATGCCGGACACGTCGACTCGCGGGTTGTTCAAGCAGTTGTTCCTGGTGCAGCAGCTCAACAGCGTCTCCTGCATGCCCGTGGTGGTGTGGCTGGTGTCGCTGGTGATGGGGCTGACGCCAGACCAGGCCTTGCGGACGGCGGCCGTGCTGCTGCCGCCCGCGGCGTTGATCTTCGGGCTCGGCCTGCCCGTCGCGCTCATCGCCTTCACGTGCCGGTGGGCCCTCACCGAGCGCCCGGGTGAACGTCCCGGTGAGCGGCTGGCGAGGATCCTCAAGGTGCCCCGGGTGCTGGAGGTGGGGTGCCTGCTCATCTACATGACGGGGGCCGCCACCTACACCGGACTTCCCAGCCTCTATTACGGCAAGGGGCTGCTGCCCATGCCGGTGGCCATGCTCGTCATCGCGCTGATGGCCAGCCTCAACATGGTGTGGACGCGCATCGCCTTCGAGCGGCTGCTGCGGCCCCTGGCCCTGGCGGAGTTCACCCGGTATCCGAACCTGGTGCTCAACGAGCGAGGCTTCCTGTGGCCGCGCTATGGCTGGTACCTGCCCCTCACCTTCGGGCTGTTCGTGGCCACCACGCTCACCACCACGGTGGTCATCATCTGGAAGGTGGCCGAGGAGAACGTCACCCAGCTGCTGGCGAGCATCTACACCGTGCCGGATCCGGGGGCGGCGATCCGTGCGACGGTGACCCAGCTGTTCGATCAGCTCGGACTTCCGCTGCTGCTGGTGGGCGCGTTCCTGGTGTGCATCGCCGCGCTGGGCGCCTGGAACGTGGCCAAGCACCTGGAGACCGGTGCCAACGCCGTGCGGGACGCCATCGAGGGCCTGGCCTCGGGCAACCCCCGCTTCCCCGAGTGGGTGACCACCGACGAGGTGGGAGATCTCTCCCAGGCGACGGCCCGCGCCTTCGAGCGGCTCAAGCTGCTGACACAGACGCTCGGTGAGTCCGCCCAGCAGCTGGGCACGTCGGCCCGGGAGCTGGGCAACTCGAGCCGGCAACAGAACGAGACCATCACCCGGCAGGCCGCGGCGCTGCACGAGACGCACGTGACGGCGCAGGAGCTCAAGGACACGTCGCAGCTGGCCTCCAAGCGGGCCGAGATGATCCTCCAGCAGATGGTCGAGGCGGAGTCCATCGCGCAGACGGGCGAGACGGTGCTCGATGGCAGCCTGAAGGGTCTGGAGCAGATCCGCTCGCAGGTGGCGGCGATGGCCGATCGCATCCGCTCGCTCGACGCGCATACGCGGCAGATCGCCCACATCACCACCACGGTGAAGGACCTGGCGGACCGGTCGAACATGCTGGCGCTCAACGCCGCCATCGAGGCGGTGCGCTCGGGCGAGCACGGCAAGGGGTTTGGCGTGGTGGCGCGGGAGATCCGCTCGCTGGCGGACCAGTCCATCCAGTCCACCCACCGCGTGCGGCAGCTCCTCGAGGACATCAGCGAGTCCATCCGGACGACGGCCACCATGACGGAGCAGGGCTCGGAGAAGGTGGGCGAGAGCCTGGAGCAGATCCGCTCCTTCGGGCACAGCATGCGCCAGCTGTCCAACCTGGTGCAGAACAACGCGGCGTCGGTGAAGCAGATCTCCGCCGCGGTGGGTCAGCAGGGCACGGGCATCGAGCAGCTCTTCACCGCGGTGACGGCCCTCACGGAGATGATGGAGGAGACCATCACCCGCATCCGCGCCACGGATCAGTCCATCAACGTGGTGAGCGACGTGGCGAACAACGTGGGCACCTTCGTCAACAGCTACAACTGGAAGGCGTGAGCGATAGCGGTCGGCCCTGAGCCACCGCTGCTTGGGGACTACGCCACGGGCTTCCTTCTGAGACGCGACAGGTGCTCCTCGCCGAGTTCCACGAAGCGCCGCGCCAGCTCGGCCTGGCCCTCCGCGCCGTGCTGCAGCAGGTACGCCAGCTCCGAGGGCAGCAACGCCTTGACGGTGACGAGCTTCACCTCCCCATACGGGGTGGAGAAGTGACCCGGCAGCGAGCGTGACGCCACGCCCAGCAGCACGGCCACCCTGCCCTCTCCGATGACGAGGGCTTTAGGCATGCCCTTTCCGGACACCTCCATGGAGAAGAGGCCCGCCTTCACGCTCTCGCGCACGTGCTCGTGCCCGGCGACTTCATCCGCCACACGCTCCAGCAGCATCAGAGGCCACCCCTTCGAGATGTCCTTCACGGCTGCGTCCACCTCCAGGGCGAGCTCGAGACCGAAGCCCACCGAGGGCTCCAGGCGCTCGATGAAGGGGTCCGAGAGTCCGTGCGTGACGAGCAGCGTACGCCCCGCCTCGCGACGGATGACGCTCCAGAGCTGCCGCTGGCCCGGCCACGAGCCGCTCATGGCGATGGGCATGAAGACCTCTTTGTCCAGCGACCCCAGGGTGCGCCAGGCCGCCTCACGAGCGGTGGCCGCCGTCTCCAGCAGCTCGCGGCTCTTCCGGTTCCTCGTGCGCTCCTCCGCGCTGAGGGTGCTGGGGCCGGTGACCTCCTTGAACTTCGGCCCCGTCGCGCCCAGTTCCTCGAGGGCCTCCTTGATGGCCTCGGAAACGATGATGGCGACCTTCCAACCCCAGGTACGAAACACCTGGGCATCGCCCACCCTCGTGGGGTCTATCCGCATGCCGATCACGGACCGATACCCTCCGAGTTGGTCCGGCAAGCCATGCTCAGGTGTCACGTAGCGCACCTCGTCGGAAGCCTCATCGTCGATGCACTTCACGACGCGCGTGATGTTGAGGAGGACATACGGCTCGCTCTGCCCGCTTACCTCCACCGGAATGAGTTGCACATCGCTGGGGGCCAGCCTGGCGAACACGGCGGCCACCCTGGCATGGACCACGGGGATGGTTGCACCGGCCACAAAGGAGAAGTCGAGCGCCTTGCCAGGGGCATAGAGCGGAATCCGAGTGTGACCTGAAAGGTGAGCGGACTCGCCCCGCTCAAAGAGCCAGGTACGAAGCTCCTGATTTCCCTCATCCAGGGGGCTTCCCAGTGCCCACCGGTTCGGGATGTAAACGTCTTCGAACAAGTCGAAATACCGCTTCGCCATGAAGAACTCCTAGGGCGATGCCCCACTGGTCAGCAGCTTATGGAGCAAGCTGCCCGTGTCGGAGATTTCCGCAGCCAACTCACGGAGTGCTTGCCTCAATGCTACGGCACATGCCTGCTGATTGGGGCAGTTCTCCGTCGCGGTCTTCAGGTGACGAAAGACGGCTTGATGGTACGCCTCGGGATGAGGACCTCTGTGCCCAGGCAGTGAAACCGTATTCGCCGGGTCCTTCATGGACATGCCCGCCTTGTCGAAGATCGGCTTGAATGCCTTTGTCCAGGGACCACCGCGCAAGGTGGACTTCTCGTTCTCGATGGTGGCGATGTGGTGGAGTTCTGCCTTCCTATTCGAGGGAGCTGTACGTGCCGGAGTTCCCGCCGGAGAGCCCCTCGCGGCCATGCTCAAGACGTTGGCGGGCAAGACGACACTGAAGGTGCCCTCGGCCACGGCAACCTTCACCCTGTCGGCTTCCTGCACAGACGTGAGTACGTCGCGGATACCGGCATGGGACTCGAGCGCACCGGCGGCTTGCGCGAATCCCGGCAGCGCCGGGGCCTTGGACACCAGCGCCGTCGTCTCTCCCACCGCCGCCGTGCCCAGCAGGAGGAGAATCCGCACACTGTTGGGGCCGATGACCTTGCCGAACCGCTCACCCGCCTCGCGCAGCTCCGCGAACGTGCTGGCCTCCGCGGCCTCCTCCCACAGCCGGAACCACGCCCGTATCAGGTCGAACAGCTCCCACCCGAGATACCCCCACATCAGCACGGCCAGTGCAGCGGCCACGCTTTTAGAAACGGGCTCGGGCGCCGCGACCAAGGCCATGTATCCGATGAGGGTGAGGCTCAGTGCCGTCCACAGCTGCGACGTGGAGAACATGGAGCGCAGCTCCGCGTCCCGCGCCTCCAGCGCCGCGTTCACGGAGAGCGCCAGGGCCAGGTCGCGCTTGTCCTCGCCGTCCAGGCCCGGCCCGTCCTTGAACAACCCGAGACAATCACCCGGAGTGCCTTGCCGCTCGCAGAAGTTCCCGTAGGAGCGCGCCAGGGGCGTGCGCCACGCCTCGCCCGTGAGCGGAGCGGAGGCCAGGGCCAGCTTCCGGTGGAGGTAGAGCGGCACAGGGCAGTCGGCCAGCCGCAGCGGCACGTTCAGCACCAGGGTGGCCAGGGCCGCATCGAGGTCGGAGTCGCTCACCCGCACCGCCCCGAATCGGGTGGGCAGGGAGAGGCGAACCCGCTCGTCCCCGATCGTTCCCTCCGACGCCTCCGCATTCGCGACAGCCGCGGACGCCGGCGCGTCCTCATGGGAACGGGGCGCCGCACGAGGAAGGCTCGTGACACACGCGGAGTGGAGGAAGAGGACGATGAGGGCCCATGCGCCCAACCAGGGGCGCCGCCGCGCACCACCCGGGCGCAAGTCAACGAGACGGGTGGACACGGCCGCGGCTCCAGTGGGGGACGGGCCCCGGAATGACAGGCCCGGAAACGAAAAAAGCCCCCGAGTCACTTGGACTCGGAGGCTCTTTCGGAGTGCCCAGGGCGGGATTCGAACCCGCACACCTTTCGGCGCCACCCCCTCAAGATGGTGTGTCTACCAGTTCCACCACCTGGGCATTTCCGGCGCGGTCTCGACTGAGTGAGTCGCCCCGGAAACAACGCGGCCTCTAGTACCACGAACCGCGCTGTCTGCAACAACGAATTTTCAACCGCCTCGCCACCCGCTTTCTTCCGCGGGTGGCCGCCCGCCTACTGCCCGGGCGCCGGAGCGGGAGCCGGAGTCTCGGCCGGACGCGGCTGCTCCACGCTGCCCGGAGCCGCCGGAGCCGAACCCGAGGGAGGCGCCGCCTCCTGCGGATTGGCCGGAGGCACCTGGCCCGCCGGAGGAGCCCCACCCCCCAGCTGCTCCGTGCCCTGCTGCGGGGCCGCCGGAGCCGGCTGCGTCGCCGCAGGCTTGTTCGCCAGCGAGCCCGCCACCGACGTGCGCATGCCCACGAAGGACAGGCCCAGCGACGTCAGGAAGAACATCGCCGCGCAGATGCCGGTGATCTTGGTCAGGAAGGTCGTCGCGCCGCGGCCACCGAAGGCGCTCGTCGCGGCACCGCCACCCAGGGCCGAACCCATGCCGGCGTCCTTCCCGGGCTGCAACAGGATGACGAAGATCATGAACACGCACAGGAGGACGTGCACGATCGTCACGAAGGTCAACATGCTTTAAGCTCTTCTTTCCGGTCCTGGATGAAAGGCCGCGCAGCCTAACCGAACGGGCTGGCCGGTGACAATCTTCCTGAGATCACACCCCGCCCTTCGCGATCGCCGCGAAGTCGCCCGCCTTCAGGCTCGCCCCGCCCACCAGTGCCCCGTCCACGTCCGGCTGGCCCAGCAATTCCGCCGCGTTGTCCGGCTTCACGCTCCCGCCGTACTGGATGCGCACCCGGTCCGCCGTCCCCCGGTCGTACAGCCGCACGAGCTGCTCGCGGATGGCCCGATGCACCTCCTGGGCCTGGGCGCTCGTGGCCGTCCGGCCGGTGCCAATCGCCCACACCGGCTCATAGGCCAGGACGAAGCCCGCCACCTCGGCCGCCTGGAAGCCCTTCAGCGCCCCCGCCACCTGCCGCTCCACCACCTCCAGGGTGCGGTGGGCCTCGCGCTCGGCCAGCGTCTCGCCCACGCAGATGATGGGCGTCATCCCCGCCCCCACCACCGCCCGGGTCCGCTTGTTCACCGTCTCGTCCGTCTCGCCGAAGTACTGCCGGCGCTCGGAGTGGCCGACAATCACGTAGGCGCACCCCACGTCCTTCAACATCGCGGCGGACACCTCGCCGGTGTACGCCCCGCTGGCCTCCCAGTGGCAGTTCTGGGCGGCCAGCTTCACCGCGGAGCCCTCGAGCTCCTTCGCCACGGCCTGCAACGACAGGAACGGCGGCGCCACGGCCAGCTCCACCCGGTCTCCCGGAAGCGAGGCCACCAACCCCTTCAGTTCCCGCACCAGGGCGAGCCCCTCGGGGATGGTCTTGTTCATCTTCCAGTTGCCGGCGATGAGCTTGCGTCGCGCCTGTGCCGCCATGAGGACTGCCTCCGTGGTGTTGGGTACGGCCGACTACTTCGTCTCCAGCGCCTTCACGCCCGGCAGCTCGCGCCCCTCGAGGAACTCCAGCGAGGCACCGCCACCGGTGGACACGTGGCTGAGCTTGGGCGCCAGCCCCATCTGGGTGACGGCCGCGGCGCTGTCTCCGCCGCCGACAATCGTGATGGCGTCCTTGTTGATGGCCATGGACTCCGCCACCGTGCGCGTGCCCGCGGCGTACTTCTCGATCTCGAACATGCCCATGGGGCCGTTCCACACCACCGTCTTCGCGCTCTTGATGTGCTCGGAGTACATGGCCCGCGTCTTCGGGCCGATGTCCAGGCCCATCAGGTCCGCGGGGATGGCGCGGTCGGCCACCTCGCGCACGGGGCCCTTGTCCGTGGGCTCGGTGCTGCACACGTGGTCCACGGGCAGCACCAGCGACGTCTTCAGCCGCTGCGCCGCCTCGAGCATGCGCGTGGCCAGGGACAGCTTGTCCTCCTCCACGCGGCTCTTGCCCACTTCAATCCCCTGCGCCTTGAGGAAGGTGTAGGCCATGGCGCCGCCGATGAGCAGCGCGTCCACCTTGGGCAGCAGGCTCTCAATGACCTTGATCTTGTCGCTCACCTTGGAGCCGCCCAGGATGGCCACGAAGGGCTTGGTGGGGTTCTTCAGCGCCCCGCCGAGGTACTCCAGCTCCTTGCGCATCAGGAGGCCGGCGCCCTTCTCCTTCACGTGGGGCACCATGCCCGCGGTGGAGGCGTGGGCGCGGTGCGCGGTGCCGAAGGCGTCGTTGATGTAGACGTCGGCGAAGGAGGCGAGCTCGCGCGCGAAGGCGTCGTCGTTGGCCTCCTCCTCCTTGTGGAAGCGCAGGTTCTCGAGCATGAGCACCTGGCCGTCCTTGAGGTCCTTCACCAGCTTGCGCACGCCGTCACCCACGCAGTCGTCGGCGAGGATGACCTCGTGCTTGGCGCCGAGCAGCTCGCTGAGGCGGCTGGCGGCCGGCTCCAGCGAGAGCTTCGGGTCCGGCCCCTTGGGGCGCCCGAGGTGGGAGGCCAGAATCACCTTCCCGCCCATCTCCAGGGCGCGCCGGATGGTCGGCAGCGCCTCGCGGATGCGGGTGTCGTCGGTGATGCGCTTGCCCTCCAGGGGAACGTTGAAGTCCACCCGGATGAAGACGCGCTTACCGGTGAGCTGCATGTCGTCGATGTAGCGGATCATCTCGGTCCTCCCACTCGGAACGCCCGTTGTACTGGCTGACTACAGACCCTTGGAGGCGAGGAACTTCGCCGTGTCCACCATGCGGTTGGAGAAGCCCCACTCGTTGTCGTACCAGGCCATCACCTTGAGCAGGTTGTCGCCCATGACCATGGTGTTGGTGGAGTCGAAGATGGAGGAGTGCGGGTTGCCGTTGTAGTCGACGGAGACGGTCAGCTCCTCGCTGTACTGGAGGATGCCCTTGAGCGGGCCCTCGGCGGCGGCCTTGAAGGCGGCGTTGACGGCGTCCACGGTGACGCTCTTGCTGGTCACCACGGTCAGGTCCACCAGGGACACGTTCGGGGTGGGCACGCGCACGGCCTGGCCGTTCATCTTGCCCTTGAGCGCCGGGAGCACCTCACCGATGGCCTTCGCGGCGCCGGTGGAGGCGGGAATCATCGACAGCGCGGCGGCACGGGCGCGGCGCAGATCCTTGTGCGTGAGGTCCAGGATGCGCTGGTCGTTGGTGTAGCTGTGGATGGTGGTCATCACGCCCTTCTCGATGCCGAAGCTGTCCAGCAGCACCTTGCCCAGCGGCGCCAGGCAGTTGGTGGTGCACGAGGCATTGGAGAGGATGTGGTGCTTCTTCGCATCGTACTGGTCGTGGTTGATGCCGTAGGCGATCGTCAGGTCCGGGCCCTTGGCCGGGGCGGAGATGATGACCTTCTTGGCGCCCGCGCCCAGATGCTTCTCGGCGCCGTCGCGCTCGGTGAAGCGGCCGGTGCACTCGAGGACGATGTCCGCGCCCAGGGACTTCCAGGGCAGCGCGGTGGGGTCCTTCTGGGCGGTGACGGCGATCTCCTTGCCGTCGATGATGATGGCCTTGTCCGTGGCCTTCACGGTGCCCTGCCAGGTGCCGTGCACGGAGTCGTACTTGAAGAGGTGGGCCAGGGCGGCCGGCTCGTCCAGGTCGTTGATGGCGACGAAGTCGAGGTTCTCCTTGCGGCTCAGGGCGGCGCGAAGCACGCAGCGGCCGATGCGACCGAACCCGTTGATGGCAATCTTGGTGGCCATGTCTCAGTCTCCTTAGAGAAAGTGGAAAGACGAGGTTGGAAAGCTCACAGGCACACGACGGGCCGTACGGCCTCCCGCCGTGGGAAAGGGCGGCCGACCGTAGGCATGTGACGCACGCGAGTCAACGCTCTGTGAAGAGAGAACGACGACGCGTCCGCCGTAGCTGAACAGTGGACAGGAGTAACAGCCACGCAACGGACGCACCGCCGCCCGCTCGGCAGCCACAGCCCGTCTCCGCGCTTTCGTAGGAGCCGGGAATGCGCTCCACCGAGCAGGGCGCGGGGCTCATGGGGGCACGGACGACGGCGCCCGGAGGCAGGACCTCCTCTCCATCGGGTGGCGTGGGGGCCGAGGCCAGCACGCCCGCCCGGGCCAGGAAGGCCCCCATGAGCCAGGCCCGGCGCTCGGGATTGACGATGCCCTCGAAGGGCACGCTCAGGAAGAGCACCTGCCCGCCCGGCGCCGAGGCCACCGCCGCGGCCGAGTCCGTCCCGGCATAGCCCAGCACGGGAGAGCCCCCCTCCAGCGGGAGGAGCACGTCCGTCATCCCCACCGGGAAGGAGCCTCGCAGCCCGTCGTCGAGCAGCGAGTGGGAGAGGCCCGGGAGCCAGCCCTCGGAGAGCCCATTCACCAGCAGGGCCGACGAGCCGCAACCCGGCAGCACATGGAGGATGTCGGTGAGGAAGGCCCGCGCGTCCTCCCCCCCCACCGCGAGCGCGGAGGCCACATGGCTGCCCGAGAGCAGCAGGTGCCCGCCGCCCGTGACGAAGGTGCGCATCATCGCCTGCTCGGCGACGGTGGGGCCCTGCCCCCCTGCCCCTCCCCGCCCGATGAACCAGTCCAGCACCCGGTAGCCCACCGGGGTGAGCAGGCCCGCGGAGATCGCCTCGCTGGTGGCTCCGTCGAAGGCCACCGCGTGCCGCGCCACCGCGTCCCCGTGACGCCGCAGGGCCGTGCCGTCATTCATGGCCTCCAGGAGCTCGCGCAGCGGCGTGCCCAGCCCGTAGGCCGAGAGGTCCTCGGCCCGCGCCAGCTCCGCGTCCAGGCGGCGGAAGGCGTTGACCACCAGCACCTCGGAGACCTTGCCCGCCTCCGGGACGCGCACGCCCACCACGTCCGAGGGGAAGGACTCGCCCCCCTCGTTGAGGGAGGCCACGCGGAAGTAGCGCGTCGTGCCCGCCGGCAGGGTGATGGAGAAGGACGTGGACGCCACCTCGGAGCCCCCGTCCCAGGCCAGGCCGTCCGCGCTCTCGTAGACGCGGTAGCGGGTGGCCGCGTGCCCCCCCAGGTCCACCGCATCCACGGGGGGCTCGGCCCACTTCACCTCCACCCGGCCACTGCCCGCGTGGCGCGCCACCAGGGCGGCGGGCGGCTCGGCCGGCAGGCGCACCGGCTGACCGTCCCGCGCGGCGAAGTACTTGATGAGGCCCTGCAGCATGGCGCGCGCGGCCACCCGGCGGAACTCCGGCTGCTTCAGGTGCACGGCGTCCGCGGGATGGTCATGGTAGGCCACCTCCACGAGCACCGCCGGCGTCTCCGGGTTGTGGGCCGGGTTCAACTCGCCGAAGTTGGCCGAGCGCAACGCGCGCACCCGCCAGTTCGGGTCGACCGCATTGCGGATGTCCTGCCGCAGCTCGTCCAGCAGCGCCCGGGCGAGCACGTCGCTGCCCGGCACTCCCGTGAAGTTCAGCGTGCCGTCCACGGGATTGGGCCCGTAGACGTAGACCTCGGTGCCGCGGAACCGGTCATCGGGCGTCGAGAGCCCGGAGGCATTCGTGTGCCAGGCGACGTAGACGGCGTCCTCCCCGTCCTCATGGAGCCAGGCGGCGAAGCGCGAGCGCGAGGTGACGTCGTCGTTGCGCTCGTTGGAGAGCGCGTTGATGCCCGAGGGCGCGAACACCGCGGGCGGCGCCCCGCTGAACTGGGTGTGGTAGCGCGCGCACTCCTCGAAGCGGGGGCGCGGCAGGGGCGCGAGCGTCCCGTCACCGATGACGCCCGTGCCACCGCCGATGCGTACCGCGTCCAGCGACAGGGTGCCCGACTCCGCCGAGTCGTTGAGCGCCACCACCGAGGCCGTCTCGGGATGCTGGCCCGCGCGGAAGTAGAAGCGGCCCAGCAGCACCCACGTTCCACCGTGGCGGCGCTGGTTCACCCGGAAATGGCTCTCGCCGCCCGCGTGCCGCACCACGTAGTGCGCGTCCGGGACGCGGCCCGGGTCCGCCCCATACGAGACGTACACGTGATAGGCGCCATCCGCCGGAATCACCGGGGCCCAGGTGGCCTCCGCCGTGGCGGTGGGCGCGGCCGTCATCAGCCGGTGGTCCCCGAGCTGGAAGGGCTGCACCGCGTTCCCCATCGGCACCGGCGGAGGACCCCAGCCGGGCGTGGCGGAGGTGAAGAACTCCGTGGCGCCAGTCTCCGAGTAGCCCGCGGCCCCGTTGTCGAGGAGGACCATGCGCGGGTTGAGGTCCGACTCGCGCACGGGAATCACCGTGGCGCCCGCGCCCGTGAGCATCGGCAGCAGGTACTGGTTGAGCGTCTCGATGGAGACCAGGTCCTCGACGACGTCGTTCGTGTTGCCCCGCTGGGTGGCCCACCGGCCCAGGGGCGAGCTGCGATAGAAGCCGTGCCCCGGGCTCAGGTAGATCGTCTTGCCCGACAGGGCCCCCGTGCGGATGCGCGTCTGCGGCACGCCCGCGAGCGCCGACACGGAGCCCCGGGGATCCTCGCGGCGCACCAGGGGCGGCTCGGAGGGCAACCAGCGGGTTTCGAAGGACCTCGGGCCCGGGAGCGGCACATAGACGGCACCCGGCGGCTCCAGGCCGCAGTCTTGGGAGAAGGAGCCATCGTCCTGGGCCTGGCTCGTGCCCGGCAGGCAGAGCAGCGAGACCAGCACCCAGGCGGTGGCACGTACGTGAGCAGGAAGGGCCATGAGGGGGCGGACGTTAGGCCCCGGCGCGAGGGTACGCCAATCAAACCGTGAGTGCCTGCCTGCTCTCCCGCTAACCTGCTTCCTCGATGAGCTCTCCCGCCCTATCCCCTCCGCTTCCACCGCCCGAGAAGCCGCAGCCGCCGCCCCATCCTCCCCGGGGTGGCTCCGGCATGCTGGCCTCCTTCGTCCATGCCTGGAACGGGCTCATCCACACCGTCGTGCACCAGCGCAACATGCGCGTCCACCTCGTCTCCGCGCTCCTCGTGGGCCTGGTGGGCAGCGGCATCGAGCTGGGACTCGCCGAGAAGGTGACGCTCATCTTCTGCGTCCTCCTCATCTTCTTCGCGGAGATCCTCAACAGCGCGCTCGAGCACCTGGTGGACCTGGCCACCCGCCACTTCGACGAGAAGGCCCGCCTCACCAAGGACGCGGCCGCCGCCGGTGTGCTGGTGCTCGCCACCGGCACCGTCGTCATCTTCGCCGCCATCCTCGTGCACAACTGGCAGACGGTGCTCAACAGCGGGCCTCGAATCGCCCGTCAGGTGGCGCTCGGCCTGCCGCTGGCCCTGTGCGTGCTCGTGCTGGTGCTCCCCCAGCCGCGCTCCGTCTGGGTGGACAGGCTGGCCTTCGTGGGCGGCGCCGTGCTGCTCGGTGCGCTCGCGCCGCGCACCGCCAGCTCCGTCTTCACCGCCATGAACGCCGGGTTGCTCGTCGTCGCCGGGGCCGCGGCCCGCCAGCGCCGCCTCGAGCGCGCCCGCCCCCACCGCTAGGAGCGGCGGAACGCGGGCAAAAAAAAAACCGGCTCCAGGCCGGTTTCTTCCTCGCCACCTGGAGGGACGCTCGAGCCCCGGGACCTGCCCGGAGCCCGGCTACCCGCCAGGGACAGCGCCAGTCTACCCGCTCAGGCTTCCTTGCGGAACTCCGGCCGGACCTCGGCCGTTGCCTGGGCAACGTTCTCGCCCTTGATGTCCTCCGTCACCAGGTCCAGCAGCTCCGTGGCGATGCCGATGATCTGCATGGGGGTGTAGCCGCTCGCGCGCAGCTGGTTGAAGAAGGTACGGGCGAGAATCCGGGTGCCCTGCTTGTCAGTACTCAAGGACGTGTCCTCCGAGATGCGGTGGGACCGCGTAATCACTGGCGGTTCCTTCTTCAACCGGCGTGCCAGCAGCCACCTTCCTGACGAATTCTCCATGCACTTCGGGTGGTTGAGAGAATCCAGGGGCGGGCCGGGTCGTCCGGAGATGCGAAGGGGCGTTCGCACCCCTCGCTTCGTCCAGGGGGAGGGCATGCGAGGGGTGCATCGTCAAGTTCGCACCCGCTCGCTCCTCGGGTGTTCAATAGCTTGCATTCGGGGGCTGGGGTGACGCACATACGCGCCCCCTGTCCCCGGCTTCAGGAGAAGAGCAGCGCATGGCGTATCGAGTGAACAACATCGGGCTGTGGTTGGACGAGCCGGAAGAGCTGCTCGGCCAGCGGGCGGCCGAGAAGCTCGGAGTGACCCGCTCGGACCTGGCGTCCGTGCGCGTCGTGCGCGCGGTGCTGGATGCTCGCAAGAAGGGCAGCCCCCGCTACATCTATACGCTGGAGGTGGAACTCGCCCCGGGCCGGGCGCCCAAGCGGCTGCCGCCAGACGTCGGGGAGACGGCGCCTCCGCCCGAGCCTCCGCAACGCGTGAAGGAGCCGGAGCGCATGCCGCTCATCATCGGCACCGGACCCGCGGGACTCTTCGCCGCGCTGGGGCTACTGGAACGCGGCGTTCGCACCATCCTCATCGAGCGCGGTCGCGAAGTCGTGGCCCGGCGGAAAGATGTGGCGAAGCTGATGCGGGACGGCTCGCTGGACCCCGAGAGCAACATGAACTTCGGGGAGGGTGGGGCTGGCGCTTATACCGACGGCAAGCTGTCCACGCGCATCAACCACCCCATGGTGCGCAAGGTGATCGAAACGTTCGCCCGCTGCGGCGCGCCGGACCACATCCTCATCGAGGGCAAGCCGCACATCGGCTCGGACCTGCTGCCGGGCGCGGTGGCGAAGCTGCGCGATGACCTCATCGCCGGGGGCTGCCAGGTGCTCTTCGAGCACAAGGTGGAGGACGTGCTCTACCGCGACGGCCGGGTGTCCGGCGTGCGGCTGACGGACGGGCGCACGCTGGAGAGCGATCGGGTGGTGCTCGCCCCGGGCAACTCGGCGCGCGAGCTGTACGAGCGCTTCGCCGCGGACGGGCGCGTGGTCATCGAGCCCAAGCCCTTCGCGCTCGGCTTCCGGGCCGAGCACCCGCAGGGGCTCATCAACTCCATCCAGTACGGGAGCGCGGCGAAGAATCCGAAGCTGCCGCCCGCCGACTACAAGCTGGCGGAGAACCTGGACGTGGACGGAGAGGTGCGCGGCATCTACTCGTTCTGCATGTGCCCCGGCGGCATCGTGGTGCCCACGCCCACCCAGGACGGGCTGCAGTGCACCAACGGCATGAGCAACTCGCGCCGCAACGCGAAGTACGCCAACGCGGGCATCGTCGTCACCGTGTCCGTGCAGGACTTCGAGCGCGAGGGCTTCAGCGGCCCGCTCGCCGGCCTGGAGTTCCAGCGCCACTGGGAGGCCAAGGCGTACGAGCTGGGCGGGGGCAAGTTCTACGCCCCCGCGCAGACCATTCCGGACTACCTCGCCGGGCGCGTGAAGAAGGACCCGGGCGGCACCAGCTACCGGCCGGGGCTCGCGCATACGGACCTCAACACGCTCTTCCCCGAGCGCCTCACACAGTCGCTGAAGCAGGCGCTCAAGGCGTTCGACCGCAAGATGCGCGGCTTCGTCAGCGACGAGGGCAAGCTCATCGGCATCGAGAGCCGCACCAGCTCGCCGGTGCGCATCACCCGCGGCGAGGACATGCAGTCCGTGTCGATGCGCGGGCTCTATCCCGCGGGCGAGGGCTGCGGTTACGCTGGCGGCATCGTCTCCTCGGCCATTGATGGACTGCGCGTGGCTGAGCAGATTGCGAGCGAGCTCGCCTGAGCCACGGGAGGGTGTCATGGGCTACCGCGTACGCACACCGGAGGGAGAGCTGGCCTACCCCACGTTGAGGGACGTGGAGGTGGCGTACATCCAGGGGCTGGTGGAGCCCACCGATGAAGTGCTCGAGGATGGACACTCCACCTGGCGCAAGGCGGCGAGCATTCCGGCGTTGGCCCGGGCGCGTCCCGAAACGAAGGGGCTCGCGGGGCGGACGCAGATGTTGAGCGTCATCCTCGCCGTGGCCCTGGGAGCCGGGGCGCTGACGCTCGTCATGAGCGACTCGTGGCCCCGGCGTGGACTGGGCATCGTCCTGGCGCTGGCCATGAGCGTGGTCCTCACGCGGATGACCGCCAAGGCCCACAAGCGGCCCGCGCCTCCGAGGGACTGAGCCCCTATTTCCCTTCCTTCCCCTCTCCCTTCGGGAGAGGGGATATTGGCTCCCCCGCTCCCCTGCCCCACGAGCGGGCACTCCCGCCCTCCCCGCATCGAGTCCCCAGCCGCCGCATGTTTCCCCCCATTGAGGGCACATGGCGCGCGGCCAGCACCGCGCCCGCGCAGAGGGGAGGACGGCCTTGTTCAACACCTATCTGTCCCGCGAGGCGGCACGCAGGCTGAAACACGGCGCCCCCTGGGTGCGCCGCGAGGACATCGTCTCCATGGAGGGCACGCCCTCCGCCGGTGAGGCCGTGCAGCTCCGGGACGAGGACGGACAGGTGCTCGGGCTCGCGGATGTGGACCTCGAGTCCTCCTATGCCGTGCGCCGGCTGGGGCTCCCGGACGAGTCCGCCGAGGGCATCATCCCCCGCCACGTCCGCCACGCCTTCGAGCGCCGCGCCCGCATGGTGGATGACCCGCGCTTCTGCCGCTCCATCAACGACGACGGCGACGCCCTGCCCGGCCTCATCGTGGACCGCTACGACACGCACCTCGTCGTCCAGACGCTCACGCGCGCCATGGACGCCCGGCTGCAGGAGATCACCCGCGCCCTCGTGGAGGTCTCCGGCGCCGAGTCCGTGCTGCTGCGCAACGACACCGCCCGGCGCCGCCAGCTCGGCCTGCCCGTGCAACGGCCCCACGCCCTCTTTGGCAACCCGCCCCGCTGGAGCCGCGTGCTGGAGCTCGGCGCGCGCTTCACCGTGGACCTCACCTACGGCCCGGGCGTGGGCTACCCCTACGATCAGCGCGAGCTGCGCCGCTTCCTCGGCCGCCTCTCCCAGGGTGCGCGGGTGCTCGACCCGAGCTGCCACGTGGGCGGCCTCTTCGTCCACGCCGGCCGCCACGGCGCCCGCTCCATCCTCGCCTTCGACAGCGACGCGGACACCGCGGACCTCGCCCGCGAGAATGGCGAGGCCAATGGGCTCCTGGGGCGCCTCCAGGTGGAACGCGGGGACGCCCTCTCCGTGCTGCGCGGCATCCACGACACCTTCGACCTGGTGCTCCTGGACACCCCCGAGGCCAGCTCGCCGCAGACCTTCGTCGAGCAGGTGCGCCTGGGCCTGCGCGCCACCCGCCACGGGGGCACCCTGCTCGTCGTCGGCTACCACCCGCCCCTGCCCACCGGCGGCTTCGACGACCTCATCGCCGAGGCCTGCGAGCAGGAGGGACGCATGGGCTTCCGCTTCGCCCGGCTCGGCCTGCCGCCGGACCACCCCACCCTCGTGGGGTTCCCCGGCACCGACTACCTGTCGGGCATCGTCATCGAGGCCAGCTGAGCGGCCCGCGGACGCCTACTTCTTCGTGGCGGTGGCGTGCTTGCGCACCGCCCGGAGCACGTCCGGCACGGACGTCTTGTTCGCCCGGTCGGCGATCCACTTCGGCAGCGAGCCGCCCGGATCCGTGTAGAGGTAGTAGGTGACGAACGTCTTCTTCCCCTCCTCGCGCGGCTCCAGCAGCCAGTAGCCCGTGTTCAGCTTCACCCGCACCACACCCTGCTTCTCGGGGGGCGCCCCCTCGGTGGCCGCCGTCCAGGCCGTCTTCAGGAAGCCCTTTCCGTCCTTCCAGTCCGACTCGTCCCGGATGCGGATGATGAAGTCCCGCTTGTCCACCAGCGGGGCGTTCACCAGGCAATAGAACACGGTGATCTTCCCGTCCTGCTCCGAGGACAGCACCCGGCTCTCCTCGGTGTAGGGCATGGTTTTCGTGTAGTGGCCGTAGTCACGGATGACCCGCCAGACGTCGTGGGCGGGGGCATCCACCAGGGCGGTGGCCTTCACCTCGGAGACGGAACCCCCCTCGGGAGTCCGGGCCAGCACGGAGATACCGTCGTCACGGGCCACCTGCTGCCAGGCCGGTTCAGGGGCGCCAGTCAACAGCACCAGCAGGGAGAGAGCGGGAAGTAGGGACATGAATCCATCCTAACCGCCTGGGTGGTGGTAGTGTCGCCGCCCGCGTATGACGACCGATAACCCGTCCGACAATTCCCCCACTTCCTCTCCCACCGACGCCTCCGTGGAGCAGGTGCGCAAGGTGTATGCGAAGGACCTGCGCGAGAAGGACTCCGTCAACACCGTCTTCCGCGTCACCAGGAAGGAGCGCGTCACCGCGCGCAGCGGCAAGGTGTTCCTCTCCGTGGTGCTCGTGGACAAGAGCGGAGAGATCGACGCCCGCGTCTTCGACAAGGTCGAGGCGCTCGAGCCCACGTTCTCCACCGGTGACTACGTGCTCGTGCGCGGCAACGTCATCGGCTTCCACGGCAAGTCCCAGGTGGTCATCGAGGCCCTCGAGAAGCTGGACCCCGAGCCGCTCGACCCCCAGGAGTTCGAGCCGCCGGCCCGTGAGGAGCAGCCCGCCCCCAAGGCCGCCGCCCCCGCTCGTGAGGAGCAGCCCGCCGCCCCCAAGCCCGCCCGCGAGGAGCAGGCCGCGCCCAAGGCGGGCGGTGAGGGAGGCCACAGCGGCGCCCGCGCCGTGGGACAGATCCGCGAGCTCATCACCGAGCGCGTGAACGACCCGAATGTGAAGGCGCTGCTGCTGGCCTTCCTGGATGACACGCAGATCGCCGCGGGCCTGCCGCACGCGCCGGCCGCCAAGGGCATCCACCACGCCTACCGGGGCGGACTGGCCGACCACCTCCTGTCGGTCATGCGGCTCACCCTCCGCGTGGCGGACCACTACCCCATGGCGGACAGGGACTTGCTGCTCGCCGGTGCCTTCCTCCACGACGTGATGAAGGTGGCGGAGATCTCCCCGGACAAGGGCTTCGAGTACACCGACGAGGGCAAGCTGGTGGGCCACCTCGTCATGACGGCGCAGAAGATCCGCGAGAAGACGCTCGGGATTCCCCACTTCCCGCCGCTGCTGGAGCAGCACCTCACCCACCTCGTGCTCGCGCACCACGGGCGGCTGGAGTACGGCTCGCCCAAGCTGCCGATGACCCTCGAGGCGCACATCGTCCATGCGCTCGACTCACTGGACTCGCGCATCGCCTCGTGGGTGGAGGCCATGCAGCGCGACCCCAACGACAAGTGGACGGAGAACCTCAAGCTCTACGACCGCCAGCTCTGGAAGGGCCCCGTGCCCACGTCCCGGGGCCGTGCGCCCGTGGAGGGTGGCCGCCGGAAGGGCAAGGAGGGCAAGAAGCCCAAGGAGCGTCCGGAGCGGGCCCCGGGTGCCGCCGCGGGCGAGGGCCAGCAGGCGCCGCGAGCCGAGCGTGCCGAGAGGCCCGAGCGAGCCGAGAGGCCCGAGCGTCAGGAGAAGCCGCGCGAGCCCCGGCCGCCGCGGGAGCCGCGCGAGGGACGGGAGCCGCGTGAGCAGCGGGAGCCTCGGGAGCCTCGGGAGGCGCGCGAGCCCAAGCCGCCACCGCGTGAGCGGGTGGACGTTCCCAAGGAGCTGACGTTCAAGCCGTTCAGCGTGCTGACGGCGCCGAAGGCGGAGCCCACCGACAAGGGCGGTGGGGAGGGCTCGGACACGGAAGGCTGAGACATGGCGAAGAAACTGGGCGAGCGCCTCGTCGAGGCGGGGCTGGTCACCTCGGATTCCATCCAGAAGGCACTGGAGCACCAGAAGATCACCGGCCACCGGCTGGGGGACTGCCTGGTGGAGATCGGCCTGCTCCAGGAGGCGGCGCTGCTGCGCTTCCTGGCGGCCGAGTTCCAGACGCGCTTCGTCTCCGCGGAGAAGCTGGCCAAGGCCCGCATTCCCACGGAGGTGCTGGACAAGGTGCCGGTGCGGCTGGCGGAGGCGCAGAACGTGCTTCCGCTGGCCATCGACCCGGAGCGCCAGTTGCTGTCGGTGGTGGCGGCCGAGCCCCAGAACAAGAAGCTGCTGGACGAGATCGCCCTGGTGACGGGGATGAGCGAGGTCTACGCGTACGTGGGCCTGCGCAGCACCATCGCCGCCGCCATCCGCAAGCACTACTACGGGGACACGACGGCCTTCGCCTCGCTGGAGGTGGTGACGGCGCAGATCCGGGCGGACGTGTCCACCATGGCCACCGCCTACGAGAGCACCGCGGGGGCGCCCCCCAGGGCCAGCCTCCAGCTGCGGCTCGAGTCGGACACGCGGCTGCGGCCACGCCCGGGCACGCAGGGGCGGAACAAGACGTCCAGCGGCGACACCTTCCCGGGCACGCGCGGGACGGTGAGCGACAGGGATTACATCGAGACGCTGAGCATCCTGGTGACGATGCAGGAGCGGGACCGCAAGCACCACCGGGGACACTCGGCGCAGCTGTCGAGGCAGGCCACGGTGGTGGCGAGGCGCCTGGGAATGCCGCCGCGGGACGTGGCGGCGGTGGCCATCGCGGGCTACCTGCACGACCTGGGCAAACCGGCCGAGCGCCACTTCTGCCTGGCGAGCAACGCGGTGAACCCGGAGTGGATGGCCGAGGCCAAACGCTACTGCCGGGTGCCGACGAAGCTCTTCGAGTCGGTGAACCTGCCGGTGCAGGTGAACACCATGCTCGCGCAGCTCTACGAGGCCTATGACGGCTCGGGGACGCCGCAGGGAGCCAAGGGGGATGACATCACCCTGGGCGCGCGGATTCTGGCGGCGGTGGACAGCTACCTGGATCTGACGAAGAACCCGGCCAACGCCTACGGGAAGCTGCTGACGAAGGAGCAGGCGCTGGAGCACCTGCGGGAGAACTCGGGCACGCTGTACGATCCGTTGGTGGCGGACATCGTCATGCAGGTGCAGACGGGCGAGCTGCTGCGCCAGCGCATCATCAACGACGGGCGGCAGATCCTCATCGTGGAGCCCGAGGAGGGCACGCGCACGGACCTGCTGGATTGCACCCAGAAGCAGGGGCTGGTGGTGCATGCGCTGTCCTCGCTGGATGGAGCGTACGACGCGCTGGGGTACCAGGACTGCGACGTGCTGGTGGTGGGGCTGAAGTTCGGGTTGGAGGAGGTGCTGGGGCTGCTGCAGGCGGTGCGCGTCTCGCCGGAGCACGCGGGCCTGCCGGTGGTGGTGCTCGGAGACCCGGACGCGGGCACGCGCGAGCGGTTGATGATGGGCGGAGCCTCGGCGGTGCTGCCTCCCGCGCAGCCGGACGAGGCGGCGAAGACGATCCGCGCCCTGTACGACGATCGCATCCAGCACAACGGGCCGGCCCGGGTGGTGCGCGGCAGCCTGGACGAGCTGCCGGCGGCACAGCTGCTCAAGCTGCTGGCAACGGGCAAGAAGTCGGGGCGGCTGTACCTGAAGCAGAACGCGCACGAGGGCTACCTGCACCTGGAGCAGGGAAAGCTCGTGTACGCGACGGTGGCGACACAGAACGGCGAGCAGGCCATGCAGACGCTGCTGGGCTTCCAGCAGGCGGACTTCCGCTACGACCCGGACTCGCTGCTGCTGGACACGCCGCAGATGGACAAGGACCTGGAAGTGCTCGCCCAGCAGGTGGCGATGCGCAGACCGACCATGTCCGTGCCTACCGTGTAAAGCGGCCTCTCCCTCTTGGGAGAGGGATACGCTGAGGGCAGCCCGGCAATGAGGTAACTGTTCCCGAGGGCATGACAATACCAGCGGGAAAGTACACGCACCCGCCGTGCATACAAGCGGTGCACAAGCAATTCGAATTGCTGGAGGCTGCGGACAACAAACCTCCTTCAATTCACGAAAAGTCAAAATCGTTGCGATCCACTCAGCGCAACCCCAACACTCGACAAAGCTCAAAGCAGGCTCAAGCCAGCCATTAGACTCCACACCCTAGAAACACACCAGCCACCATTCACCACAGGAGAAATCATGTCTCACATAGAACGTGCGCTTTTCGTCATCGGAGAACAGGGTGATGGCAAGAGCACACAACTCCGAAGCATGTTTCGAGACTTCCGACTCAACACATGGGGAGACATTCCCTCATCCCCAAAGCTCCACAGCATATATGCTCTCAGCAATGAACGAAGGCTGTACCTGCGCCTAACCTCTCCTCATGAACGTGGAGAGACCAGAACCGAGTTTCACAACAAATTCAAGCGAGTGCTAAAATATGGCCATCGGTGGAACTTCGCCTGCCCAATACAGCCTAACACTTACAACAAGATGCCTGATGCTGTAGAAACCATTCTTTACTTTTTTGAGCAGTTCAGCCCTGAGCGCACCAGAGCAGTATTTCTAAGCCCTAACCGACAGGGTATTCCGAAAGACCCTGCCAAACTCATGAAAATGCACGATCTTCTCTGGAAGAAGAAGGTAGAATGCATCAGCATTGATGCTCGCACCCCCGACCTTAATGGAAAGGTTTTGTCGGGCTTTTTCGACTTCACCTAGGAGCTTGTCGGAGTATCCCACCGTAGAGGGTGGACCAGAGGGGTGACGCCCCAGGTGGTCCTTCAGAGGGGAGGCGAGTTCTGGTTGAAGGTGGAGGGTGAGCACCACCTCGACGAAGAAGC
>NZ_DBNGVP010000035.1:0-6770 GCF_057119385.1 Archangium sp.
GCTTCCGGCTGGCGGCCTCCTTTGCCGGGCGGGGTTTGAACCCGCAGGGTCCCTTCGTGAAGTTTCCGCTCCTACATCGCTTCCTCCTCACCCAGGCTTCGCCTGGCGCACTCCAACTGTTGGACAACTTTGGAACGAGCGCGCCCGGGAGGTCCCTCCCGCGATCACGCGACGGACTGGGAGGCCCGCTTCTTCCGCGAGCGGCCCCGGCCGCCCTCGTCACGCGGACCGAGCACCCTGTCGGCGGGCAGCCCCGCATCGAGCGCCTCGCGCAGCCCGGGAGACAGCCCGTCCATCAACAGCACCACCGAGGCGTTCGTCCAGGCGAAGCCCAACGTCCGCTCGGACCTGGGGGCCAGCAGCGCTCCGCGATCCGCGCCCTGGTTGCCGTACTCCACGGCCACCTCAGCCGACCGCCTCACCACGTCGTACTTCTCCTTGATGAGGCCGTTGTGGCTCCCCGCGATGTCCAACACCATCGACAGCCAGCGGTAGGCCACCGCATCGGCCTCCGCATGGAAGCCGTACCGGCGCAGGCCCTCCACCGCGATGATCTGGTGCGGCGCCCACCCGAACGGCCAATCCCACTGCAGATCCTCTCCGCCCGCCGCCTCGCGCGAGGCCCGGCTGCTCGAGGTCAGGCCTCCGTCATGCAGGAAGCGCGGGAGCGCCGCGGCCACCATCGCGGCCTCCTCTCGCGAGGCACAGCCCGTCCACAACGGATAGAAGGCCGCCAGGCACTCGTAGCGGGAGCGGCGTCCGGCCACGAAGTCGTAATCGAAGAACAGCCCCTGCTCCGCGTCCCAGAAGCGCGTGCGCATGATGCGCGCCCGAGCCCTCGCCGCCCGGGCGTACCGCGCCGCCTTCAGCGAGTCCTCCCCTTCCACCTGCCGGAGGATCCCCGCCACGTCCATCTCGTACTGGAACAGCAGCGAGTTGAGGCACACCGGCTCATGGTGGTGCGTGGCCTTGCCGAAGCGGTGGCACATGTCCCAGCCGCTCTCGCGGATGGCCCGGTCATGGCGGTGGAACCCGGCGTCGTCCGGCCGCGAGTCCGCGTAGAACTTCGACAGGTCCTCGGCGTCGGGCCCCTCGGCGTCGTCCTTGTAGCGGGAGAGCCCGCTCGGGGTGGCGCGAGCACCCGTGCGGAAGACGGTCTCGAGTTCCTGCTCCGCCGCCCGGGCCACGCGCTTGAGCAGCCGCCGATCCGCGCGCACCGCGTGCAGCTCCAGCGCCAGCCGGGGCATGAGCGGCGGCTGGGTGCGCGACAGGTGGTAGCTCAGGTTCGAGTTGGGAATCTTCCCGTAGTGCTCGATCTCGTAGAGCTGGTTCTCCAGCATGTCCCTCGCGAGCCCGTAGTGGCCGGAGGTCAGGGCACCGCGGGCGTTGAAGTAGCTGTCCCAGCCGAACATCTGCACGAAGCGGCCGCCCGGAACGATGTACGGGCGCGGCAGGTAGAGCATCCCGGGCTGGCGCATGAGCGCCTCCCAGTCCTTCGCGTCGCGGGGCTTCTGGAGCGGCACCATCTCCAGGCCGCCGGAGCGCCGCGCCTCGGCGCGCAGCTTCTTCAGGGCCTTGCGATCGCGCGCGGGCACGTACACGCGCTGCCTGCCCTCCGGATCCTTCACCGGCATCACCCGCAGGGCCTTCTTCAGGTCCTCGACCTGATCCGAGCGGCGGACGAGCCCCTGCCAGCCCTCGTCGATCAACCGGCGCAGCGTCTGGGTGCGCGGCTCCAGCATCCGCTCCACGGGCAGCCCGATGGACTCACCGCGCCCCGCGAGCAGCTCCTCGGCGAGCACATCCGCGGCGTGCGAGAGCCGCTCCGCCCCGGTCAGCTCCAGGCGCATGCCCGGAGCCAGCTCCAGGTCCACCGCGAAGCGCAGGCCCGCGTCCCGGGCCCGTCCGGCATCCCGCTCCGTGAGGCGGCCGTCACCGTCGAGATCCAACGCCATCAACGTCTCGAAGGCGCGGCGCGCGGTGGACGTGGTGGCGGAGAGGACCGCTGGCGTGTCCAGGGGCTCCGGCGCGCGCTCGCGGGCGAGCCGCTGCGACAGACGGTTCTGGAGGGTGATGGAAGAACGGGAGAGGCGCGAAGACGGCGTCCGGATGGGCACTCTGTCGACCTTCGGAGAGGAAGCTCCGTGCAAGGTACACGAGTCCGTCCCGGTGCCAATGCACCGCATGAAGCCCGCCCGCTTCTCCGCCGGACTGACGTTTGATCTATTTTGAGCTCAAACTTCCAAATACATACACAGTCGGAGTGAGCGCTCCACGAAGGGCTGTGGAACCCCCACACGCTGATTACCCTCCGCCCCGCTCCACCCGACCCCCACACCCTCGGAGATCCACCGTGGACCTGCTTCCGTCGTTCCTCCGTCCCCTCGCCACTTCCGCGCTGCTGCTGGCCGCCGTGGCGATGGCCCCCACCGCGCGCGCCGACGAGCCCCCCACGCCGCTGGAGGACAACCAGCGCATCACCGAGGGCTACATCCAGATCGCCTATGAGCTGAGCGGACTGCTGGATCCGACGCTCCAGCCCGGAGGCAGCAGCAACGTGCGGCCCAACTGGTTCGTCTTCGCGCCACACGCCTCCCGCACCGGTGGCGAAGGCATGCTCGGCGCGGCCCTCGCGCGGCGGATGATCGAGGCGGCCCGGGGCCAGCCCTCCCTGTCGGTGCTCCACGCGCTCGACCGGGCGGGCATCACCGGCACCGTGCGGGTCACCGTGGAGAACCTCGCCCTGGAGCTCGTCGTCCGGGGGCTGCCCACCGACGCGGCCGCCTCGCTGGCCTCGCTCACCACGGCCATGAATGGCGAGGCGCTCGCCGATCCGCGCACCTTCTCCACCACCGCGTCGCGCTTCGCCTCGCTCTACTGGAGCGCGCCGGCCGTCCTCCCGCTCGACAGGGCCGAGTCCGTGGTCCTCACCCTGGAGCGCACGCTGCACGAGGGCAACCTCGCCATCTTCTCGGACATCGGCGGCTCGGCGCTCCTCTACCTGGACTGGCGCCGGAGCGTCACCGGCGACGTCACCCCCGCGCGAGTGCTGTCGGAGTTCTCGCTCCCGGACGCCGTGCCGCAGGAGTCGCAGTTCGCGTACTCGTACGCGCTGGCCCACGTGAACGACACGCCCCGGCCGTACCAGTTCGCCACCCTCTTCCCGGGCATGCACTGGAAGAGCCTGCTGGTGGCGGCCTTCGCGCTCTACGAGGAGGCCCGCCTGGCGCCGGCTCCGGCCGCGCGCGACGCACTCATCGCCCTGGGCAACAACTACGTGGCCTGGCGCGAGCAGCATGACATGGCCCAGCCCGTCTTCACTCCGGCCGTGGCCCACCCGGACGAGGTGTCCCGCTCCGCGCTGCTGGAGGCCCTCACCCCCCTGCTCACCACGGACTTCGGCACCCTCGAGTGGAACTACTCCGACTACGCGTACAGCCAGCCGGACCGGGATGGCAGCATCCTCACCTCGCCGCCCACCGAGTACAGCTGGGCCGTCTTCTGGGATCGCTGGACGGGCATCCTCTACGCCTTCGAGCAGGCCTACGGCGCGCCCTCGGCGCTCTGGGTGATGCCGGAGCCGATCGTGGATCCCACCGCCGAGCCCTGAGCCCCCCAAGAACCTGTTCCGGTAGGGCTCGGTCCTGGCAGGCCGCTCCTCGGGCGAGGATGCTGGAAGCGGCGGGAATCAAACCCGCCGCCTGGCACTTCCAGAGGGGGCCTGGCGGAGTCTCGTGGGAGCCTGACGGTAGCGTGTGCCCTGGCGAGGTGTGGCTGGAGAGGGGCTGGTGGGGGAGCACGGGTGGGAGTACCGGCGGATACGGCCGGAGGGGACGGTGTTGTATGCGGCGGTGCGAGACAACCTCGCCACGCTGCTGGCGGATGCAGGCGAGTTGGGACGCGGCCCGCTCCATCCCTCACCCTCAACATGGCCTCTATCCCCCCTATATGCCTCATGGGGGGTCGGTCTCCACAGCGGGTCGGCCCCCGATGTATTTTCAGCTTACGGACCAGTCGCTTCACCTCAAGCGCTGGTATGCAAGCTACTTCGCGATCTCCATGACAGAGAATGTCGAGTGGAGTTTGCCACCGTGCTTGCGACCATTGAAGCTGGTGTTGATCAAGACGTTACCAGCATTAAGACCAACTCGCAGCTGATAGGTCCTCGTTGAGGTCGCACCAGCAAGGGCAACAAAGCGGAATGGTTGAGTGCATATCTGGGGATAGATTCTGTCGGCGGCGCATCGCGCATAGCCATTGGTTGCACCATCAGAGAACGTGGCGATCGCATCAGACATGCCTTCCTGAAAGATGGCGATAGTGAGATGGTCACTATGGTTCGTAGGTTCGGCCCAATGTACGAGCCCCTCGAAGACCAGGACATTCGTTGCGGTCTTCGGCGTGAGGGTCACAGTGAGAAGTTGGTTGCCTTGCGTGATCTGCGGAATTGAATCATTCCACGGGAAAGTACTAGGGAGGCTCAGTGGCTGGCTGGTCTGCGCGTACTGGAAGTCGACAATCCCCTGCGGACCGGGCGGTCCCTGCGGGCCGGTGTCACCTTGCGGGCCGGGCGCTCCCTGAGGGCCCGCCGGTCCCATGGGGCCTTGAGGTCCGGCCGGCCCCATCGCGCCCGTATCTCCTTTCGGTCCCTGTGGACCTGTGGCGCCAGCCACGCCCGGCGGGCCTTGTGGACCAGTAGGCCCTGGAGGACCGGCCAGGCCTTGAGGCCCCACTTCTCCAAAGGTGACGATGTGGCCGTCGTTCTCGCAATCGGCAGTGCCGGCAGAGACCGTCAGGAGATATTCCCCCCTCGCTTTCAAGAACAGATTCGGCATCCGAGCGACAATGAAGGTGTCGTCGCTCTGGAGCAGGGCGAGAGGCTGCTCATACAACTCGACTACGGGCAGCGTATATCCAAAGTTCCGCCCGTCAATGAAGATGCGCTTGTTCACATAATCAAGCTCGACAGCAAGAATCTTGAGGGCAGGAGGGAGTTGCTGCGCCTCAACTCTTCTCCCAACCACTGAAAACACAAAGACAAGCATAAATGCCACAAATCGTTTCATGTTTCCTCTTCAAGGGCCGCTCAATGGCAGCCGTGGGCCGGCTTGGAGTTCCTTTCAAAAACCCCTCGGACTCTAGTGACCCGAGGGCGAGCTCCACGCTGAAGCGGTTATATACCCTGTGCCGATGCATGCTCCGATAGGAGGCATCCCGGCCAGGCCGCTCCACGGGCAAGGATGCTGAAGGGGACGAGCGAGAGCAGAAAGACAGAGGAGGGCTGCTGTCGAGTGCAGGAGGGCTGCTCCCCAAAGCAGGTGCGGAGGAGAGGAGCGAGACGCGCCCCCAGTAGGAGCAGAGGAGGCGAGCGTGGCGCCGGAGGCAGGGGCGAGGAAGGAGCGGAGCAAAAGGAGAGGACGCCGCCAGTAGACCAGGCGGGGCTGCTGCGCAGGACGCTCGCGTTGGACGTGTTCACCTGCATCAGGTGTGGAGGCAGGCAGTAGGTGCTGGCGTACGTGAAGCAAGCCAGAGGGGTGCGCGCCACGCCTCCTCGTTAGGAGTGGGTTTGACTCAAGGCGGTGGGCAACCTCTATTGGAGGCGGCAGGAATCGAACCCGCCGCCGGAGGCTTCCGGCGAGAGCACTCCAGGGCGGTCGAGAGCGGTTTTCGCAGGAGTTCCAGCCGGTTACATCGGCCCCTGCCCCACGCTGAGCTGTGTTGAGATCGCTCCAGCGAGGGACATAACCCTACTGTCCACGCAACGGGAGCAAGCCCAACCCGCCGGCAGTGCTCGCAGCACGCGGCGCAGTCGCCCTGCTCGAGCGAGGCCGTGCACGAGAAGCACTCCTCGGGCAGCGGAGCCTCCTCGCCGCACGTGGTACAGAAAGCCCAGGTGGACTCGAGCTTCGCCTCGCACCCCACGCACGCGGGCGCCCCCTCCTCGATGGAGGGCCGCCAGCGCTGCGTCGTGGCGCACCAGGGGCAGTACGGCATCAGCCATGCCACCTTGCCCTCGCCCCCCTACCGCTCCCCTTGCGAGCGTTCGTGAATGTAGGGGCGCGCTGCCATACTCCGAACCGCCCCGCGAGGACCATTCAGGTCTTGAATCGGTTGGAGGGTCCGGCCATGCGTCTCCGAGCGTGCATCGCACTTCTGCTCTTTCTCTCAGCCTGTACGACGTCACCGCCCAGCCCAACACAGCCAGCGGCCCGGGACCCGGGGCTCGCCAACCTCCAGCGAGCGGCGACGCTGCCCTGGACAGATGGGGGGCGATGCGCCGTCCAGGAGGCTTCCGAGCCCTGGCCCGTGCTGGCGGAGAGGTGCTACCACACTCTGGACCATGAAAGGGTTCGGTTTCGGGACATCACGGGCAGATGCGCCGTCGCCTCCGCAGGTGCGGCAGTGGGCGTCGGACTCTGTGTCCTGGCGGCGCCGGAGATCATCGTGGGAGCGGTCATCGTCGCGGGCGTGGTGGTGGTGGGATTCGCCATCAAAGAGGCGCTGGATGTGTATGAGCTGAAATGGGCCGTTCAAGAAGACGCAAAGCCCGCGCCTGAAACGCGGCCCGCTCCGCAGGAACCCTCGCCGGAAAAAAGGCCCAAGCCGGAGCCAAAAGGGCCGGACTTCCCTCCCGTGGGTCCAACCCAGGCTTGATTCAAAGTCCTACGAGAGAGGTTATCCCACCAGGACCTACGGCTGAAGTATAGTCCCGCCTACAGGCGCCCACCGGAGGCGAGCAGCCGCGAGCTGATCGCGAGGGGGGAGCCTGC
>NZ_DBNGVP010000036.1:0-41996 GCF_057119385.1 Archangium sp.
GAAGTGGTAGCTGCCCAGCGGCACACCAAAGGTGACGTGGTCGAACGCACTCAGCGCCATGTCGTCCGCCGAGGCGTTGAGCACCCGCTCCTTCTCGGCCTTCTCGAGGGCCTCCTGGTACTCTGGCGGCAGCTGGCCTCGTAGGGGGAGGAACGCGAAATTCTGCCCGTCCATGGCCGCGGGGGAGCTGGAGAGCGTGTCCTCGCCAGCACCGCGAATACCTCTGCCCCATTGTTCGAGTTTGGAGCCGCGCTCCACACGGGCCGTGGGCTTCAGTCCCCGCTTCTCCAGTGCGGCCTGGAAAGCGGGCAGCCGCTCGAGGACTTCCTCCAGCCGCCTCTCCTGGGCCAGCAGGAAGAGAATCTCCCTCAAGTCATTGTCGTAGGCCGAGTCGACGACGTAGACGGAGAGGACCTGGGCGTTGAGGCGTCCATAGGCTCCGGGGGCCTTCTGGAGAAGAGAGGCGCGCTTCTGGTTGAGCACATGGGCAACGTCCTCGCGCGGCGGTCCCAGGCCGCCGAGCCGTACGGCGCGCCAGTCGTCCAGGGCCTCCACCAGCCGGGGCATGTCCACCCGCTCCTGGAGGGCCAGGACTTCCCCGGGCGACGTACAGGTGAGGAAGGGCGCCAGCAGTTCGTCACGGCTGGAGGAGAAGTCGGGCCAGCCCGGGGGCACGGCCTGCCCTCCGCACGAGGGCGAGCCTTGGGGGGCAGTCCCCACTCCGGCCAGCTCGGGCGCGGGGGCCTCGCCCGAGCTGGCCAGGGCCGCGTCCGGGCCCAGCCCGCGGGCGCTGCGGCGGCGGTGCAACCGCTCCTGCTCGCCCGTTTCGCCGGAGAAGGCGTGCTCGCCCGCCTCCGTGGAAGCAAGAGGGGCGGGCGTCTCGGGCGCGGGCGTACTGGCCCCCGCTTCTCGCGACATGGAGAACGCGCGGGGGCCCTCGGCGATGCTGCCGCCCTGTCGCGGCGCCAGGGTGACGCAGCCGGTGGAGAGCAGCACGGCGCCCAGCAGCACCGCCCACCTGCGCGCCCACGTCTCAGCGCGCATTGTCCACCCCCAGGCCCAGCGAGGCGAAGGCACCCGGGCGCAATGCCCCGTCCGCCTCCGGAAACAGCAGCGTGCCGCCCTCGGCCAGCGCGTACAGCTTGTGGCCGAAGCGCCAGCGCACCTGGCCCGAGTACAGGTGGCGTGCCCCTGGCTGGCCCAGCCCCAACGCCAGCCCGCTCAGGGCCACTTCCAGGTTGCGGTGGGCCAACTGCGCCGCGAGGCGCCCGTCCACGTCCACCCGGCCCCAGCCAAACACCTCCGCGCCCAGGGAGAGGCACAGGTGGCGTTGCAGCAGCCCGCCCAACCGCACCCCGTCCCAGGCCACCAATGCCTCGGCGTAGGTGGAAAACCCGTTGGGGAAAGGAGTCTGCGCCTGCGGCAGCCCGGAGGGACCCACCGCGCTCAGGCGCCCCAACTCGTAGTCCGGGCCGAAGTACCCCTGGCGGAAGCCCCCGTGCTGCCGCCGCACCTCCAGCCGCAGCTTCATGTCCAGGGCGGCGGAGAGGGCATCCGCCCCCACTCCGACAACCGCACCCCAGGCGCCGCCCACACCGGGGCGGCCTCCCCAACCGCCCAGCACGTGCAACTCGAAGCCCGGGCGCACCACCACCACCGCCGTCCCGTCCAGGTGGGCGAGCGTCACCGGAGGAGAAGCACCTCCGGCCCTGCCCCAGTCATGCACCGCCGACAGCCCCAGGGTGTACCGGCCCCGCTGCCTGGGCGGCCCGGTGAAGAGGTGCTGCAAGTCCACCTCGGCCTGGGCCCCCATGAGACGCGCCCCCAGCACGTCCGAGGCGAAGGCCTCCACGTAGAGGGGGCCCAGGGTGCCGGTGAGGGACGCGCCCGCCGGGTGGTAGTCCGGGTTGGCCCGGTTGGAGTAGCGGCGCACCAGGTGCCCGGAGAGGAGGCTGTAGCCCTCCAGGGCTCCCACCCACAGCCCCACCGGGGCCGTGTCCGAGCCCAGCTTGAGGGCATGCACCAACTGGCCCCAGTCCGACAGGCTGTCCCAGTCCTCCCGGCGCACCAGCCCGGCCCCTACCTCGCCGCCCGCCAGCCGCAGCCGCACCGGGGCGCCCAGGTTGAGGCCCAACGCCTCCCCCTCGGTCACCACCAGCATGGGCGTCAGTTGGGCGTAGCTCTCCACTCCGCCCACGCCGCCGTGTGGCAGCAGCGCCAGCCCGGTGGCCTCCAGGCGCGTCAGGTAGCGCCATCCTCCCGTTGAGGACGCCGGGAGCGGCGGAGGTACGGCCTCCGCGGAAGTGAGGTCGGCCTCTCCTGTCTGGGACAGCAGCAATAGCACCAGCAGTGCGGAAGTCATCGGCGCCTCCAACAGCGGCCCCAGAGACTAGCAGAACTCTCATGAATTCCGGTTAGACGAGACAGAGTGGGCGAAATACTACTTGAAAAGTCAGAATCGTCGTTCCGCTTTCCTATCGCACATTTCGTCAGTTATTTCCTGTGTTGCCGGTGTTTCATCGAGCCAACGCGTGCGCCCATGGCATCAAGCGCGCTGTCGGCCCACCAGCACTCTCGGGCTAGCGGTGCTCTTGCTGCGCGCGTCGGCCCGTCGTGATCAGCGAGAGCCGTCATGAGCACCGGGATGGGCCATCATGCTCAGCGGGCTAATGGGCCCGAGGCCTCCCATTCGCAGGGGGGCAGCCGGTCCATCACCGCACGCGACGATGCAGCCAGTACCCGAGGCGGGCCTGGGGACGCGGATGTGCGCTCGGTCCTTCTGGAGAACGTGACGTTTCCATCGTGGTGCACCGCACGGGGTTCTACCCCTGACAGCTTACCTGATGTGTCCTCCTACCCTCGGCCAACCCCCGGTCTGACGGGGACGTCCGTGGCTCCGTGCAATTCCGGAGCGGAGGCGTGTCACCACCCGACCAGGAAGGGGACCATTTCCACCGGTTCACCGGGGGTCCGGGGACCACTCCAAGCACCGCCCATAGGGAACCTCCTCCAACCACCGGTGGTGCCGGCCCCGGGAGCACCTGTTCGGCTTCCGCTCCCTCACGGTCAGCCGCAACACGCTCCGGTTCCAGGAGCAACTTCGCGGTCGAGCACCCCACCACACACGGCCCTCACCGAGGAGGCGAAGTGCATCTCGGAACCGCTCCCTTGAGGATGGAGCACGGCCCACTGGCTTCGGCGCGCTGTCGGCTCGGGCGGAGAACGGCCCTGAAATCACCGACCGGGTCCCCTGCTACCGGTGATTTCGGTGGAAAGGGGGCTCCATCTCGTCGGCGGCGACAGTGGTGATCCACGAGCACGTGCGGGAGAGGGCCAAGGCGGGCCTCGTCGTGCTGAACGTGGCGGGGAAGGTCATGCCCGCCTCCCTCGTGACCGCTGAGGGCGGGTGTGGGTGCTGCTCGGCCAGGAGTCGTGCTCGCTGCCCCGGCTGTTTCCCTCGCCGTTCGGCGACGTGCGGCTCTTCACCGTCAAGGCCCTGCTGCGCGCCGAGATGGAGTACGTTGAAGCGTGGCGCGTGGGGCGCCGCCGGGCTGGCGCGGCGCTTCGCGGAGAACGGGGAGGCGCACCTCGCGCGCGCCATCCGGCGAGCAGCGGTGTCGCTAGCTGGATAGCGGGGTCGGCGCGCACTCTGGCGAGCCTTGCCTGCCCGCCTCCCGATGTTCCCAGGCACAACGCGTCATCTCCGGCCGCTTGTGGCGGGTGGTCCAAGCCATTCCCCCGCCGCAGCGGGGGGAGATCGTCGTACGCGTCCCATGCTCGAGCTGGCCGGCTCAACGGTTGCCCGGACGGAGGGCACCGCGCCAGCGGCGCATCAGCGGCTTTGACTCGGGTGGCCCGCATGGCCGCTTTGCGTCTCGCGTAGCCGCAGGGGGCAAGGATGCCCCCCGAGCTGCGGACCAGGTACACTCGGCTTCCGCTGCTGGCGGCCACCCGGCATCAGAATCGCGGAACGTCTCACGCGAGCGCCTCAGTCGTCTTCCGCGCGCCTTGACCACACTGTCGCATGGAGGGTGACCTGCACTTGGTAGTCCTCGCGCACCACTACCTCAAAGAGTGGCCTTGCAGCGGCACTTCGAGAGGGACCGGCGTTCCTCTTAGGCACAGGTTGCCTTGGTGGCTTGGAAGCTGGCGCAGCAGCTCGCCTTGTGCCGCGTCCTCCAGGCCTCGGCACCGGCTTTGTTGTGTCTAACGACCACGAGCGCCGGGCGACGACGCAATTGCAGCAAGACTCGTGCCTCTTTCTGGCCATGACGGCCTTCCTTCTCGCCCCGGCCTTGTTGTCGCGTCCATCGAGCTCTCCAGGCCATTGGCGGAGGGAGAGAGGCTCGAATCAGGCGCAAGAAGGCAAGCACCTTCTTGAGCCCAGAACCTTTGTCCGCTTCCGCCGGGAGGGCCCGGCATTGCACTCCGGGAGGGCCCGGAGCTTGTTTCCCCGGATTGCCCGGGGGGCTAGCGCAGCGACGAATTCTCAGCGCCCTTCATGAGTGGGCCGTTGAGATAGTCCGACAGACCTCCAGATGGTCATGGTGAAGACGATGGGCAAGCCCCATCTCCAGAAGCGGACGGGGCCTCACACCGGTTGCGCACCCGGCGGCTGGCCCTGTCACCTTGGTGCGAGTCTGATGAGTTCGAGCAACCCCGCGCGATAGCACCGGGCTGCCTGCATCGCCGCCTATCCTTGGCTTGGGCTACTCCCCCCAGCCGCGATGAACGCCTCCACGCCTGCCGGGTCGATGCGGAGGGCCCCGGACACGCGGATGAACCGAAGTAGCCCACGTGAACAGAGCGAGTAGACGGTCGCGGTGCAGACGGACAGCCGGGCGGCCACCTCCCGGACGGTGAGGAGCCGCGCTCCGGGGCTCGAATGCCGCACCTTGCAAGGGGCTGGAATCGTTGGGGAGTCCCCCCCGCTGGTTCCAGCCCCTTCTTGTCGCGCGGGCCCTTGCGGCACGGATGCGGCAGAGGTCCCCGGTTCCGGTTCGTCCGCCGTTCCCCGCTGGCCTCCTTCCCTGTTTTGACAGGGACTGGATGGAGGTGGAATCCTCCCCTCCGTCCGCTCCCCTGCTCCGAGGTGGGAGCCTGGAGCCCCACTCATGCCTGCAAGTGCCAAGGTCCTGACCTCCGATGCCCCGCGCCTGGGCGCGCAGTTGCAAGAGGAGGGCTACGTCTACCTGCCCGCCATCTTCGAGCCTTCCTTCCTCCGAGCGCTGGAGCGGGAGTGCGATGAGATGGCGGCCCGGTACTACCGGGTGGAGAACCTCGACCGGCACGCGGTGTACCTCAGCGACAACACGCCCACGCGCATCAGCCACGCGATGATGATCAGCGCGGGCCCCAGCCCGCTGCCCACCGTGCCGCTCGAGGGGCTGAAGTCGGTGGAGCACTTCCTGCGCTTCCACGACGAGGTGCTGGGGGCGCTGCTGGGCGCGGACGTGCCGGCCTGGAGCCGCTCCATGCTCAACTGGCAGACGTACTCGAGCGGCAGCAAGCCCGTCACCGAGCACTTCGATGGCGAGTACCTGGACTACCGCAAGAACGAGGATGGCGGCTTCACCCTGCACGAGGGACTGCTGCCCCGGCTGGTGCTCATCCTGACGCTCTCCAACGAGAACGACGGCGAGCTGCAGGGCACGGTGCTGAGGGACACCCGGACGGGGCGGGAGGTGTCTCCGCCCTCCCGGTCCGGGGACGTGCTGGTGTTCGACAACGTGCGCATGCGCCACCGCGTGCCCACCCTGGAGCGGCCCAGGCGCATGGCGGGGCTGCGCAGCTTCGACTTCCGGGCCGTGCACTTCGCGCTCGACGAGGCCAGCTGCCGCCCCGGGGCCAGCTACCGGCGCATGCCCGAGGGGCTCGTCTCCGAGGAGGTGGACGCCGTGGCCGTGCACCAGCAATTCCTGCGGGAGCGCTGGCCCCAGGTGCGCGAGGCGCAGCGGACCGAGGGCGCCCTCTTCTAGCCAGCACCGGGCCCCTGCATGGGCAGGAGGCCGAGCCTGTCATGTCCTACGAGCTGATCCTCTTCGATGCGGATGACACCCTCTTCGACTTCCGCCGGGCCGAGCGGCACGCCTTCGAGGCCATGTTGGCCGAGGTGCTGCGGGAGCGGCCCACGGCCGGCCCGCTCGAGGAGGTGTACGGGCTCTACCAGCGCATCAACCAGCGGGTCTGGGAGGAGTTGGAGCAGGGAGTGCTGCCCAAGGCCCGGCTCAACGCCGAGCGCTTCCACCGGCTGTGGAAGGCGTTGGGGCTGGAGGTGGACGTGGAGCACAGCGGCGCGCGGTACGTGGCGCACCTGTCGCGGTGCTCCTTCCTGCTGGAGGACGCGCTGGAGGCGTGTGTGCGGCTGCGCCAGGAGCTGGGCTGCCGGGTGGGCATCGTCACCAACGGGCTGAGTCAGGTGCAGCGCTCGCGGCTGGAGTGCTCGGCGTTGGCTCCGTGGGTGGATTTCATGGTCGTCTCCGAGGAGTGCGGCCACGCCAAGCCGGACCCGCGCATCTTCGCGTACACCTTCGAGCGCCATCCCCACGCGGCCCCGGAGGCCACGCTGTTCATTGGCGACAGGCTGGAGGCGGACGTGCAGGGCGCCAATGCCTTCGGGTTGGACTCCTGCTGGTTCAACCCCGAGCGGCGGCCCAACCCGACGCCCATCCGTCCGAAGTACGAAATCCACGCGCTGCGTCAGGTGTGCGAGTTGGTGGCGCGAGGCCGGTGAGCTGCCTGCCTGCCGTGGTATGTGCGGGACAGGAGGCCGCCGCTCCCTGGCGCCTCTCGTCCCCCGGTACGAGGAATGACCATGCAGACGATTGAACGCCGGCACCTGCTGTCCCCGGGCGCGAGGATTGGCGGCGAGTGGATCGCCGGCGAGACGCGCTTCGCGGTTCGAGACCCCAGCAACGGCGCGGTCATCGCCGAGGTCGCGGACCTGGGGGCGGACGCGGCGCGCAACGCGGTGGACGCCGCGGCCCGGGCGCTCCCCACCTGGCGGCGCTCCCCCGCCAACGAGCGCAGCCGGCTCATCGAGGCCTGGGCCGGGGCGCTGCTCGAGGCACGCGAGGATCTCGCCCGTCTCCTCACCTGGGAGCAGGGCAAACCGCTGCGGCAGGCCCGGGACGAGCTCAGCCAGGGCGCCGCCAGCCTGAGGTGGTTCGCGGAGGAGAACAGGCGCGCCCAGGGCCACACCCTGCCCGTCAACAACGCGGGCGTGCGCAACCTCACCATCAAACAGCCGGTGGGCGTGGTCACCGCCATCACCCCGTGGAACTTCCCGGCCGCGGCCGTGCTCGTCAAATGCGGTGCCGCCATGGCCGCCGGGTGCACCGTGGTGCTGAAGCCCTCGGAGTTCACCCCCCTCATCGCCCTGGCCGTGGCCCGCCTGGCCGCCGAGGTGGGCATCCCGGCCGGCGTGTTGAACGTGGTCACCTGCTCCAGCGCGGGAGCCGTCGGCGAGGTGTTGACCACGGAGCCGCGAGTCCAGATGGTCTCGTTCACCGGCTCCACGCAGGTGGGCAAGGCCATCATGGGCAAGGCCGCCGGCGGCGTGAAGAAGGTCGCACTGGAGCTGGGCGGCAACGCGCCGTTCATCGTGTTCGAGGACGCCGACCTCGCCCAGGCCGCCGACGCCGCCATTGGCGCGCGGTTCTACAACAGCGGGCAGATCTGCATCGGCGCCAACCGGTTCTTCGTCCAGGACTCCATCTACGAGCGGTTCGTCTCCGAGCTGGCCGCCCGGGTGGCCCGGTTGCGCCTGGGCTCGGGCTTCGAGCCCGACACGGACGTGGGGCCCCTCATCAACGAGCAGGCGGTGGCCAAGGTGGCCTCCCTGGTCGACGAGGCCCGCTCCCAGGGCGCCCGGGCCGTGGTGGGTGGCCAGCGGGCGGCCCGGGGCGGCCTCTTCTACGAGCCGACGGTGCTGCGGGATGTGACCCCGGCCATGGCGCTCTACCGCACGGAAATCTTCGGCCCGGTGGCCCCGGTGTACCGGTTCTCCAGCGAGGACGAGGTCATCGCGCGGGCCAACGAGACCGATGCCGGCCTGTCCGCCTATGTCTATACGTCCCAGGTGGGCCGGCTGTGGCGGATGTCCGAGGAGCTGGAGGCCGGCATGGTGGGGGCCAATACGACGTCGATCTGCGCGCCGGAAGTGCCCTTTGGCGGCATCAAGCACTCGGGCCTTGGCCGCGAGGGCGGCCCCGGCTGCCTGGACGAGTACCTGGAAGTGAAGAGCATCTGCTTTGGATTGTGAGGCCTCGCATGAACCCGGCACGAACCTGCCGTGACACCTGGCGGCTGATGAGCGAGTTGACCCGAGACGGCACGGTGGTCCGCAACTTCCATCAGGACATCCTGATGGATGACTGGCTCATCGAAACCGAGCTGTTCTCCCGGGACGCGCTGGAGGCGTATACCGCGTGGAATCTGGGACGGGAGCTGCGGCCGGAGCAGCAGCGGTGGTTCTCCGAGCAGCGTGGCGGTGCCCAGGGGGACTACCGGGAGGACATGCGCGAGAAGCTCGACAACGTGGTCGATTGCCTCACCCGGTTTCCCGCGTCGAAGCGCGCCGTCATCACCATCCCCAACACCTCACGGCCCCGTCACACCTCCGACGGGGATGCCAAGTGCATGCGGGAGCTCCACTTCCATCTCCACCAGGGCGCGCTGAATGCCACCGTGCTCTTCCGGGCCCAGGCCGCGCTGATCTTCCCCAAGAACATCCACTTCATCGGCGCCCTCATGCAGGAAGTGGGCGCCCGGTTGCCAGGACAGCCCAGGCCAGGGCGCTTGTTCTACCTGGCCTCGGTGCTGGTGGCCGACAGGCAGTGACCCGGATGAATCGAAGTAGCCCACGTGAACAGAGCGAGTAGACGGTCGCAGTGCAAACCGGCAGCCGGGCGGCCACCTCCCGCACGGTGAGCAGCCTCGCTCCAGGGGCCCGACTGGCGCGCCACCCTCTCCGTTGTGACAAAGGGCTTGAACCGTAACGGTTTCCACGGTAGGGAAGCCGCCACGTTTCAGCGCGGTTGTTCCAGCGCAGGTTGTTCGTCGTGACGGCGGCCATAGCTCAACTGGTTAGAGCGCAGGACTGTGACTCCTGAGGTTACCGGTTCGATCCCGGTTGGCCGCCCTTCTCATCCCCCCGCTTTTTGCGCCTATAGCTCAACTGGATAGAGCATCGGCCTTCGAAGCCGAGGGTTGGGGGTTCAAGTCCCTCTGGGCGCGCAGCAGCACCCCCTTGCGAGGGTGCTGCCACGACTCCACTCAGGCCTTGCCGTCCACCGCGGGAACGCGGCAGCGCAGCTCGGCCTCGGTCTCGAGCGCCGCGAGGTTCTCGCGCATCGGCCGGGCCCACTTCGCCTTGGGCTGCTCCATCAGCTTCTCGTGAGCCAGGTCGATCGTCTCGGCCAGCTCCTCGTCGCTGAGCTCGGAGGCCGTCTTTCCCTTGTGCGGACCGAAGGCCACCACCACCGACGAGCTCTTCAGCTTCGCCGGGGCCTCCACCGCCGGGGCCGGCTGCTCGGCGGCCGGAGCGGGCTCGGACGCCTTCTCCCGGGCCACCGCGGGCTCGCGGACCTCCTTGGCGGAGGTGGCCGCGGGACGCGCCTTCACGGACTCGCGGACCGGCTCGGGTTCACGCACGGTCTCCCGGTGCGTCTCCTCCCTGTGCGGCTCCCTGGCCTGAACGGGGGCCGGGGCCGGAGCGTGCTCCTTCTCCTCTCGCGCCTCACGGGGAGCCGTGGGCAGGGGAGGGAAGGACGCCTTCACCGGACCGGGCCGGGCGCCCAGCACCTCGTAGCCGCCGTGCGCCGCCGCGGGCTCGGCCTGCGTGGGCTCGAACTCCTCGGCCGGCATCTCCTCGCGCACGTACAGGCCGCCGAAGGCCTCGGGGTACGCCTTGCGCAGCGCCGCCACGCGCGCGCACTTCTCGATCATCGTCGTGGGAATCTTGGCCCACAGCGGCGTCTGCTGGACGTAGCCCGCGAAGTCCAGCCACACCACCACCGGCAGTTTCCCGTCGCGCACCACGCGCGACCAGGCCCCCACCAGGCTGCCCTTGCGCTTGGCCGGGTTGAAGCGGTGCACCACCTCGCCCTTGCCCTGGTCCACGATGATCTCATCCTCGGCGTACACCGCACTCGCCTGGATGCCCTTGAAGTCCGGGAAGCGCTCCGCGCGCGCCAGCATCCCCGCTTCCGAGGGCTGGAACTCGTAGCGCGTCACCCAGTTGGGCTTCTCCCGGTTGCCCGCGTTCTGCCGCCGGGCCACGCAGAAGGCCTCCTTCAGCAACGGGTCCAACCCGGAGCGCTTGCACTGCTCGATGAAGAGGGCGAACTCGTCCTCCCCGATGCCTCGGGGGCAGATGGTCCGCTTGATGAGTTCCACGCGCTCGGGGCTCCACTGGCCCTGCGCGGTTTCCGCCTTGTTGTGTGCTTCCATGCCGCTGCTCTGTCTCCGCCTGCGAAAAGGGCGAACGACCTCCGTCCGCCCGCACCTCGGGGAGGATTCAACCCTGGACGGCGTGCGTTGGCATCCCGATACTGAACATCCGTCCAGCGCCAGCTCGGAGGGCAGACAGGCTCGGCTCAGAGGCTCTGGAGGGGTTGCGCGGGGGTCCGAAAAAAAGCATTTGACGTGGACCGCGTCGCACCGTACAAGCCGTCCCCGTCGACGCGCGGTGACGAACGGCGCGGCGCACAAGAGTCGGGAGCGTAGCTCAATTGGTAGAGCAATGGACTCTTAATCCATAGGTTGTGGGTTCGATTCCCTCCGCTCTCAACAGACCGGGGCCCCTTCAGCGATGAGGGGGCCCCGGTTCCTTTTTGGGGTCCTGGATTGCCGTGCGCCGGAGCCCCGTTTTCGGGTTAGAACGCACGGTCAGCCCCCGGGCGGGTGGCGAAACTGGTAGACGCGCCAGACTTAGGATCTGGTACCGCAAGGTGTGAGGGTTCGAGTCCCTCCTCGCCCACTCCGGCCATTTCGCGTTGACCGGATCGGACCTATCTCCTAAACGCGCACGTCCCACATCTTTCAGTTCTTCACCCATTCGACACGCCGGCCGTGCCCGGCGCGAGCGAGGCATCCCCATGAAGGTCCAGATCGAGGAGCTCTCTCCCATCGAGAAGAAGCTCTCCATCGAGGTCGAGAACTCCCGCGTGACCGAGGAGCTCACCCGGGCGTACAACGCGCTCGGCAAGCAGGTGAAGCTGCCCGGCTTCCGGCAGGGCAAGGTTCCCCGCCGCATCCTCGAGCAGCGCTACCGGGAGCAGGTGGAGGACGAGGTCATCCAGCGCGTGATGCAGAACGCCTGGCAGGAGGCCGCCCGGGAGCACAAGGTGGAGGCTGTGGCCTCGCCTCAGGTGACCAAAAACTCCGGCCTCAAGGCCGACGCCCCCTTCTCCTTCGAGGCCCGCGTCGAGGTGAAGCCCAAGGTGGAGGCCAAGGACTACCAGGGTCTGCCCCTCACCCGTTCCTCCACCCAGGTGGAGGACAAGGAGGTGGACGACCGCCTGACCCAGCTGCGGGAGAGCATGGCCCGGCTGGAGAACATCGAGGGCCGTGACACGGCGCAGATGGGCGACTTCGCCAGCGTGGACTACGTGGCCACCGTGGACGGCAAGGAGTTCCCCGGCAGCAAGGCCGACGACGTGACGGTGGAGCTGGCCGCTGGCGAGCTGGTCGAGTCCAACGTGGCCGCCCTCGAGGGCACCAAGGTCGGCGAGGCCAAGGATGTCGACTACACCTTCCCCGCCGACTACCGGGTGGAGGACGTCAAGGGCAAGACGGCCCGCTTCAAGTTCACCCTCAAGGGCCTGAAGAAGAAGGTCGTCCCCGAGCTGAATGACGACTTCGCCAAGGAGACGGGCGAGGCCCAGACGATGGACGAGCTGCGCGGGAAGATCCGCGCGGACCTGGAGCAGGGCAAGCGCAACAAGGCCCAGGCCGACGAGCGCGCCGCCCTCCTCAAGGCCCTCATCGAGCGCAACACCTTCGAGGTGCCCAAGGCGATGGTGGAGCGCACCATCGACAACATGCTGGAGAACCGGCTGCGCGCCATGGCCCGCATGGGCATGGACCCGCGCCAGCTCAACCTGGACTTCGCCCGGCTGCGCGAGGACCTGCGGGAGGAGGCCACCCAGGAGGTGAAGGGGGCGCTGCTCATCGAGGCCATTGCTCAGAAGGAGAACATCCAGACCAGCGACGCCGACGTGGAGAAGAAGCTCGAGGAGCTGGCCAAGGAGGCCAGGCAGGACATCTCCGTCGTCCGCAAGTACTTCAAGGGCCCCAACGAGCGCGAGGGGTTGAGCCTCCGACTTCGCGAAGAAAAGACGATTGAATTCCTGAAGGGTCAGGCGAAGTATTCCTAGGAGTTCTTCTTCCTTCGACCCTTCACGAGGTTGTCATGCCCTTCATGCCCGTTCCCTACGTCATCGAGCAGACCCACCGCGGGGAGCGCTCGTACGACATCTACAGCCGGCTCCTGAAGGACCGGATCGTCATGTTGGGAACGGAGATCGACGATGACGTCGCCAACGTCATCGTCGCCCAGCTCCTGTTCCTGGAGTCCGAGGACCCGGACAAGGACATCAACCTCTACATCAACTCGCCCGGTGGTTCCGTGACGGCCGGTCTGGCCATCTACGACACCATGCAGTACGTGAAACCGCAGGTGTCCACCATCTGCGTGGGCCAGGCGGCGTCCATGGGCGCGGTGCTGCTGCTGGCCGGGGCCAAGGGCAAGCGCTACGCCCTGCCCAGCTCGCGCATCATGATCCACCAGCCGCTGGGCGGGGTGCGCGGGCAGGCCACGGACATCGAGATCCAGGCCAAGGAAATCCTCCGCATGCGGGCCAAGCTCAACGAGCTCATCGTCAAGCACACCGGCCAGCCGATCGAGCGTGTGGAGAAGGACACGGATCGCGACTACTTCATGGGGGCGGCGGAGGCCAAGGCGTACGGCATCCTCGACGAGGTGCAGAACCCCCGGAAGGTACTGACGCCGCCCTCGGGCGAGCGCAAGTAGGCGCCCCCTGGCGGGGCATACGGGCCGGAGCCGCGGGGAATGATGCACCGCGTCTCCGGCTTCTGTTTTCTGCGCCTGTCATCCTGGGTTGTTAAGTACCCAGCAGGTGCGTGGACGTCCCGGACAGGGGCTGACTAGATTGGTTTCAAGGCAGGGGGGCGGGCCGGTTGGGGAGCGCACCTCCAGGCAGTTGCAGCGAGGGCCATACATGGCGGGTAAGAACGTGGAGAAGCGAGACAACCAGTCCCTCTGCTGTTCGTTCTGCGGCAAGTCGCAGAAAGAGGTGAAGAAGCTCATCGCGGGACCGACGGTCTACATCTGCGACGAGTGCATCGGACTGTGCAACGACATCATCGCGGAGGAGATCGACCGCGAGGAGACCAAGGACACGAAGCTGCGCATTCCGCGGCCCAGTGAGATCAAGGCCATCCTCGATGAGTACGTGATCGGCCAGGAGCGGGCGAAGAAGACGCTCTCGGTGGCGGTGCACAACCACTACAAGCGCATCGAGTCCAAGGTGGCCATGGACGACGTGGAGCTGCAGAAGAGCAACATCCTTCTGCTGGGCCCCACGGGCAGTGGCAAGACGCTGCTGGCGCAGACGCTGGCGCGCATCCTCAACGTGCCCTTCACCATCGCGGACGCCACGTGCCTCACCGAGGCCGGCTACGTGGGTGAGGACGTCGAGAACATCATCGTCAACCTGCTCCAGGCCGCCGACCACGACATCGAGCGGGCCCAGCGCGGCATCGTCTACATCGACGAGATCGACAAGATCGCCCGCAAGTCGGAGAACCCGTCCATCACCCGCGACGTGTCGGGCGAGGGCGTGCAGCAGGCGCTGCTGAAGATCATCGAGGGCACCGTCGCCAACGTGCCGCCGAAGGGGGGCCGCAAGCACCAGCAGCAGGAGTTCCTGCAGGTGGACACGACGAACATCCTCTTCATCTGCGGCGGCGCCTTCGGCGGGCTGGAGCAGATCATCGAGCGGCGGCTGGGTGGCCGCAGCCTGGGCTTCGGCGCGGACATCCAGTCCAAGAAGCAGCGCAACCTCACCGAGCTGCTCAAGCACGTGGAGCCGGAGGATCTGCTGAAGTTCGGAATGATTCCGGAGTTCATCGGCCGCCTGCCCATCGTGACGGCGCTCGAGGAGTTGGACGAGCCGGCGCTGGTGAACATCCTCAGCCAGCCGAAGAACGCGCTGACGAAGCAGTACAAGAAGCTCTTCGAGCTGGACGGCATCTCGCTGAAGTTCACGGACGGGGCGCTCAAGGCGATTGCCTCCGAGGCCATCCGCCGCAAGGCGGGAGCGCGCGGCCTGCGCTCCATCCTGGAGAGCGCGATGCTGGACGTGATGTACGAGCTGCCCTCGCGCAAGACGGCTCGCGAGGTGGTGATCTCCGAGGAGGTCATCCTCAAGAAGAGCGAGCCGGTGGTGCTCCACTCCCAGGAGAACAAGGAAGCGGAGCCCAAGAAGGAGAGCGCGTAGGCGCCCGCGCGCCCAGGCGCTCGAGAACCCCTCTCCCTCCGGGAGAGGGACGGGGTGAGGGTATCCGGGCCCCGGGTTGAGCCCGAGCCCCCACCGCGCGTCACGGACGCCCCCGCCAGTCCCGCACTTTTCGTGGGACGGACGGGGGCGTTGCCTTATCTGCTGTCCCTCGCAAGGAGACGAAGCGGATGAAATACCCGGCCACGCGGACCGAGGCGGTGGTGGACACCCTGCACGGGGTGGAGGTGGCGGACCCGCACCGATGGCTCGAGGACGAGCAGTCCCCCGAGGTGCAGGCGTGGATGAAGGCCCAGGACGCCTTCGCCCGGGAGCACCTCGAGCGTTTCCCCGGCCGCGAGGCCCTGCGGCGGCGCTACACGGAGCTCTTCTACGTGGAGTCCCTGTCCGCGCCCGCGGTGCGGGGCAACCGCTACTTCTACGTCCGCACCCACAAGGACAAGGAGAAGGCCGTCGTCTACTGGCGCGAGGGCGAGAAGGGCGAGGAGCGCGTCCTGCTGGACCCGAACACCTGGAGCCCGGACGGCACGGTGTCCCTGGGCGTGTGGGTGCCCTCGTGGGACGGCCGGAAGGTGGCCTTCAGCCGCAAGCCGAACGCGGCGGATGAGGCCATCCTCCACGTGCTGGACGTGGACACGGGCAAGTGGAGCGAGGTGGACGTCATCGAGGGGGCCAAGTACGCCTCCCCGAACTGGACGCCGGACAACCAGTCCTTCTACTACGCGTGGCTGCCCACGGATCCGTCCATCCCCGTGGCCGAGCGGCCCGGCTACACCGAGCTGCGCCTGCACCGGCTCGGCACGGACCCCAAGACGGACACCCAGGTGCACCCGCGCACGGGGGATCCGAAGACGTTCCTCGGCGGCAACGTCACCCGGGACGGCAAGTACCTCTTCGTCTACATCACCCGCGGCTGGAGCGAGAACGACGTCTGGTGGAAGCGGGTGGGGGAGAAGGACTTCCGCCTGCTGGTGAAGGGCGAGGGCGCCCGGTACTCGGTGGACGTCTGGGAGGACGCCTTCTACATACAGACGGACGAGGGCGCGCCCATGGAGCGCGTCTTCAAGGTGTCTCCCGAGCGGCCCGAGCGCCCGGCGTGGAGGGAACTGGTCCCCGAGGACCCCTCGGCCGCGCTGCAGGGCATCAACATCGTGGGCGGCCACCTGGCGCTGGCGTACCTGAAGGACGCCACCACGCGGGTGCGGCTGGTGACGCTCGAGGGCCAGCCGGTGCGCGACGTGGCGCTGCCGGGCCTGGGCGCGGCGAGCAACCTCTACGGCCTGGAGGATCGGGATGAGGCCTGGTTCGTCTACAGCTCCTTCAGCACCCCGCCACAGGTCTACAAGACGTCCGTGTCCAGCGGGCGGGTGGAGCTGTGGGCCCGGGTGGAGCTGCCCATCGAGCCGGAGCGCTACACGGTGGAACAGGCCTTCTTCCGCTCCAAGGACGGCACGCGGGTGCCCCTCTTCCTGGTGCACCGCAAGGACCTGAAAAAGACGGGGGACAACCCGACGCTCCTCTACGGCTACGGCGGCTTCAACGTGAGCATGCTGCCGTCGTTCCGCTCCAGCATCTACCCGTGGCTGGACGCCGGGGGCGTGTACGTGGTGGCCAACCTGCGCGGGGGAGGGGAGTACGGGAAGGCCTGGCACGAGGCCGGCCGCCTGGAGCGCAAGCAGAACGTCTTCGACGACTTCCACGCGGCGGCCGAGTTCCTCATCCGCGAGGGCTATACCCGGCCCGACAAGCTGGCCATCTGCGGCGGCAGCAACGGCGGCCTGCTGGTGGGGGTCGCCATGACCCAGCGCCCGGAGCTCTTCGGGGCGGTGGTGTGCCAGGTGCCCCTGCTGGACATGGTGCGCTACCACCTGTTCGGCAGCGGCAAGACGTGGATTCCGGAGTACGGCACGGCGGAGAAACCCGAGGACTTCCGGGTGCTTCACGCCTACTCGCCCTTCCACCACGTGAGGCCGGGCGTGCGCTACCCGGCCCTCCTGATGATGGCCGCGGACCACGACGACCGGGTGGACCCCCTGCACGCCCGTAAATTCGTGGCCCGGGTACAGAACGCGGGACATGACGCGCCCGCCCTGTTACGTATCGAAGCCAACGCGGGACACGGTGGGGCGGACCAGGTGGCCAAGGCCATCGAGTCCAACGTGGACCTCTACAGCTTCCTCTTCGAGGTGCTGGGCGTTCAGGCGGGCGGCATTGCATCCGCTGCGAACGCAAATCGGGCCCGCTAAACCAGCGGCCGGACACCCGATGGCCCCCAGGGTGTTCCCTTGCTTGCAGGCCAACGTTCCCCATCTTTCACCCGGGGAACGGCCGCCGGAGGGGCCGTGTTATAGAGACCGTCTTACCTGTCCGTACTCTCGGTGTGCGGGCGGGCAACTTTACCAGGGGCTTGCAACCAAGGGTGGCAAGCAGGCAGGTGGCGAATACATGTTCTTCGGACGAGACGACAAGAGGGATGCCCAGAAGCGTGGGAGCACCGTACCGCTCCTCCCGCTGCGGGACATCATCGTGTTTCCGCACATGGTGGTCCCGCTGTTCGTCGGCCGGGAGAAGTCCATCGCGGCGCTGAAGGACGCGATGGCCCACAAGGGCCCCGACGACAAGGCCGTCATCCTCCTGGCCGCCCAGAAGAAGGCCAAGACGAATGACCCGACGGCGGAGGACATCTTCCACTTCGGCACCATCGGCCACGTCATCCAGCTCCTCCCGCTGCCCGACGGCACGGTGAAGGTGCTCGTGGAGGGCGTGCGGCGGGCGCGCGTGAAGAAGTTCATGCCCAACGACGCCTTCTTCATGGTCGAGGTGGAGGAGGTCGAGGAGCAGAGCGAGAAGTCCGTGGAGCTCGAGGCGCTCGTGCGCAGCGTGCACTCGGTCTTCGAGGCCTTCGTCAAGCTCAACAAGCGCATCCCGCCCGAGATGCTCATGCAGGTGGCGAGCATCGACGACCCGGCGCGCCTCGCGGACACCATCGTCGCCCACCTGTCGCTCAAGCTGAACGACAAGCAGGCGCTGCTCGAGACGGAGAGCCCGGCCAAGCGCCTGGAGAAGCTCTACGAGCTGATGCAGGGTGAGATCGAGATACTGCAGGTCGAGAAGAAGATCCGCACCCGCGTCAAGAAGCAGATGGAGAAGACCCAGAAGGAGTACTACCTGAATGAGCAGATGCAGGCCATTCAGAAGGAACTGGGTGAGCGCGACGAGTTCAAGAACGAGATCCAGGAGATCGAGGAGAAGCTCAAGAACAAGCGGATGAGCAAGGAGGCCACGCTCAAGGTCAAGAAGGAGCTGAAGAAGCTCCGGATGATGAGCCCGATGAGCGCCGAGGCCACCGTCGTGCGCAACTACATCGACTGGATCATCAGCCTGCCCTGGTACGAGGAGACCCAGGACCGTCTGGATGTCGTCGAGGCCGAGCGGGTGCTCAACGAGGACCACTACGGCCTCAAGCGCCCCAAGGAGCGCATCCTCGAGTACCTGGCCGTGCAGCAGCTGGTGAAGAAGCTCAAGGGCCCCGTGCTCTGCTTCGTGGGGCCCCCGGGCGTCGGCAAGACGTCGCTGGCGCGCTCCATCGCCCGCGCCACCGGCCGCAAGTTCGTGCGCCTGTCCCTGGGCGGCGTGCGGGACGAGGCCGAAATCCGTGGCCACCGGCGCACGTACATCGGCGCCATGCCGGGCAAGCTCATCCAGTCGCTCAAGAAGGCGGGCAGCAACAACCCCGTCTTCCTGCTCGATGAGATCGACAAGATGTCCACCGACTTCCGCGGCGACCCGAGCGCGGCGCTGCTGGAGGTGCTGGACCCCGAGCAGAACCACAACTTCAATGACCATTACCTCGACCTCGACTACGACCTGTCGAAGGTGATGTTCATCTGCACCGCGAACACGATGCACAACATCCCCGGTCCTCTGCAGGACCGCATGGAGGTCATCCGGATCGCGGGGTACACCGAGCCCGAGAAGCTCAACATCGCGCGGCGCTACCTGATCCCCAAGGAGCAGGAGGCCAACGGGCTCGCGGACCTGAAGATCGACATCACCAGTGACGCGCTGCGGACCATCATCCACCGCTACACGCGGGAGTCCGGGGTGCGCTCGCTGGAGCGTGAGATCGGCGGCGTGTACCGGAAGATCGCCCGCGACATCCTGAAGAACGGCCGGCGCGACATCGTGGTCGACCGCAAGCAGGCGATGAAGTACCTGGGCACCCCGCGCTTCCGCTACGGCGTGGCCGAGCGCGAGGACCAGGTGGGCATCGTCACGGGTCTCGCGTGGACGGAGATGGGAGGAGAGATCCTCACCACCGAGGCCACGGTCATGCCGGGCAAGGGCAAGCTCATCATCACCGGCAAGCTGGGCGAGGTGATGCAGGAGTCCGCCCAGGCGGCCATGTCCTACGTGCGCACGCGGGCCGATCGCTTCGGCATCGACCGCAAGATGTTCGAGAACTACGACATCCACGTGCACCTGCCCGAGGGCGCGATTCCCAAGGACGGTCCGTCGGCCGGTGTGACCATGTGCACGGCGCTCGTGTCCGCGCTCACCCGCATTCCGGTGCGCAAGGACGTGGCCATGACGGGTGAAATCACCCTGCGCGGCCGGGTGCTGCCCATCGGCGGCCTCAAGGAGAAGACGCTCGCCGCCCACCGCGCCGGCATCAAGACCGTCCTCATCCCCAAGGCCAACAAGAAGGACCTGAAGGACATCCCGAAGAAGATCCGCTCCCAGTTGCGCATCGTCCCCGTGGAGTTCGTGGACGACGTGCTGCGCGAGGCCCTCCTCCTGGAGAAGCCCGAGGAGTTCGGCCGCAGGGCGGAGTCGTCCAAGAATTCGGACTCGGTCGGCGCGCCGCAGGCACCGGCCTCGGCCCCGGCGTAGCGGCGACGGGACAGGGCTCGAAGTGATTCGAGGGCCTCGGGGATTCCCCCCGGGGCCCTTTTTCATGGGCTTGGTCGCGAGACGGATTCATTGTAGGAGTTCACTCTCAGTGTTCCTGTGCGCCGGAGCGTTCCTTCCTGGCTGTTCACCGCAGGTGCGTGGAGTGGCTTCATGAATCGTTCACCTTCGACTTCCTCCACCCCGCTGCATGGGGTTGCTTCGTTCTTCGTCCGCTCGTTGCTCCTGGGGCTCCTCGTGGTGGGAGGCGCTGGCTGCGATGCACGCGATCCGGGCGCGCTCAAGGCGGTGAACATCGGGTTTCCACCGGGCGCCCGCGGCCTGGGCGCGCTCGCCGTTTCGCCCGAGGGGCGTCCCTTCGTGCTCATGTCCTCCAGCTCGTCCAGCGCGTTGTGGGAGCTCGAGGGGTCGCTGGAGGAGGACACCCAGGTCTGGGTGCGGCGCGAGCTGGCCGTCACGCCGCAGGATCTCCTCGGCTTCGTGGAGGGGGTGGGCCTCATCGGCTACGCCTTCAGCGGGGACCGCCCCGTCTACCTCGGCATCACCGACGAGGGGGCCACGCCATTGGCCAGGTGGGTGGACGGCACGCCGGTCCTGCCCTTGTGGGTGTCGGAGAACGGCACGGTGCTCGGTGTGTCGAAGCTCGCCTACCCGCAGTCGCGGCTGCTGCGCCTCGCGCCGGGAGCGTCGGCGTGGGAGGAGATTGCCGGCACGGAGCCGAGCTTCGGGATGGGGACGGTCATCGCGAGCGCCGTCCTGCATCCCAATGGGAAGCTCTATGCCACCAATGGCTCGCGCATCTTCGAGCTCCCGACGGACCTGTCGGGCGCGACGAAGCTGTTCGACTGCGACACGCGCGAGCTCGGCTCCTGCGGGGTGAGCTCGCGCCTCGTCCATGGGGGCATCCGGCTCGCCGGGGATGGCACGCTGACGATCGCCATGGCCAACGACGAGGTGGAGTTGTACTCGTTCCGGCCGGGCGACCGGCGGCTGACGAAGCGCGCGGTGGTGCGCTCGCCCATCAATGAGCAGTCGTACTTCGGCAGGGCCCAGGGCCTGGTCGTCGACCGCAAGGGCAACGCCTATGTGGTGATGCGTACCGAGCAGGTGGGGGGAGAAGGGCATGTGCTCGCCCACCGCCCCGGCGCCGCGCAGACCGAGTGGGTGACGGTGGTGACCGGGCTGCCTCGCGTGCTGCACCTGCAGATGGACCAGAAGGACGGCATCTGGCTGTGGGACAGCAGTGACAGCTACACGGGCCTGTGGAAGCTGGTGCCCTCGTCGACGCAGTGCCCCCGGTGCGGAGAGACCGAGCCATGAGCGCCTCTCGCTTCTGGAGTGGATGGGGGCTGGTGGTGTTGCTTTCCGGGTGCGGATTGAGCGGGCCCAAGCCCATCGACCTGACGGCCCTCGAGGAGCTCGCGTCGTTCAAGACCTCGTCCTCGCCCACGGGCTCCGCTTTCGACGTCGAGGTGCTCGAGGACCTCGCCTTCGTGCGCGACAGCTATGGCTTCCAGGTGTACCGCCTCCACTCCGGCCTCGACGCGGAGAATGTGGCGAGCGCGCGTGTGGAGCCCCAGTCTCCGCAGGGCAGCAACCACCTCGCCGTGAAGAAGGGGCTGGTGGCGCTGGGCCATGGCTCCCGCGTGGTGCTCTTCGCGTACGAGGAGGGGACTCCGCCCCGGCAGATCTCCGCGGTCCAGGTGGGCAGCACCGGGGTGGGCCAGCTCGTCTTCGACGGGAACTGGCTCTACTTCGCCAACCACGACACGGGCGTGCGCCGCATGGATGTGTCGGATCCGCTGGCGCCCGGCTTCCCGGAGACCGTCACGCCAGTCCATGCGCAGTCCATCCTGCTCGCGGGAGGGAAGCTGTACGCGGGCGGTGCCAATGGGTTGACCATCGTCTCGCTGGAGGGGGGGCTGCGCACGCTCGGAAGCGTGAAGGTCCCGATGATGAGCGACCTGGTGCTGTACGAGGGCCGGTGGCTGTACGGCTCGGTCGGTGATGTGGGGGACTTCGCCGTCATCGACGTGGCGGACCCGGCGGCGCCTCGGGTCGTGTCTCCGGGCTACGGCTCGGGGGTCAATGCCAATGGCATGCTGCTCCATGGCTCGCAGCTCATCGTGGCCGCCAACAACGGGCTCCTGCGCGACCATGACCTGAGCAAGCCCGAGGAGCCGGTGGAGCGGCACTACGAGATACCGGTGAAGCGCTACCCCACGTCGGTGACCTTCGACATGGAGCTGGCGGGAGAGTTCCTGCTGCTCGCGCACCAGCAGGGGTTCTTCGTCTTCCGATACTGAGGGCCTGTTCGTCCCAGGGGTAGACCCTCACCCCGGCCCTCTCCCAGAGGGAGAGGGCTAGGGTGAGGGTGTTTCCTCGCTCGGTGGTCGCATGCCGCACTGTGGGCGCGGTACAACCCCGCCTCCGTGGCTCCGCGCTCGTTCCGACTCGCCTTGATGCTCGTCCTGGTCCTCGTGGCCGGAGGCTGCCGTTGTGGCTTCCAGCCCGACCCTGGCGTCAAGGTCGTCGTCCCCGCGATGCCCACCACGCTCGACTGGAGCTACTCGGACCCCCATAGCTGGGCCAACTACCCCGTCATGCTCGCCACCCAGCGCGGGCTCACCACGCTCGCGCCGGACCACTCCGTCCAGCCCGGGCTCGCCGAGCGTTGGGAGCGCTCCCGCACCGCCACCGGCCAGGAGGTCTACACCTTCCATCTCCGCCAGGACGTGCACTGGTCCGATGGTGTCACCCCCCTCACCGCCCAGGACTTCGTCATCGGCTGGCACCGCGCCCTCCAGGGCCGCGAGCGCGGAGAACTGGCCGACCTCGCCGGATCCGATGAGGTGCTCGACCTCCAGGAGAAGGGCGCTCCCCCCGAGCAGTTGAAGGCCGCCCTCGCTCGCACCGGCGTCGAGGCGCTCGACCCGCACACCCTCCGCGTCACCCTGGCCCGCCCGCGCAATTACTTCCTCGCGCGCCTCGCCAACGTGTACCTCTTCTTCCCCGCGCCCTCCGCCGTGCTCGCCGGCAAGACCGAGGAGCAGGTGCGCGACTACTTCGACCGGCCTCGCGAGGGCCACCCCCTGGCCCTCGGCCCCTACCGCGTGGAGAACTGGGACCGCGCCGGGGAGCGCGTGCGGCTCGTCCACAACCCGCACTCCGCCTTCCAGCCGCCGCTCGCCCCCGGTGAGCGCCCGGCGCCCGTGCTCACCCTCCTGAAGTCCGAGATCGGCCCCGCCCTCTACGAGCGCGGCCGCGTGGACTTCGTCTTCGTGGACAGCGCCGTGGCCCTCCAGGGCCGCCGCCCGGAGGACCTCCAGCGCGAGCCGCTCCTCTCCACCTACTTCCTCGCCATCAACACCGAGCGCCCCCCGCTCGACCGGCCCGAGGTGCGCCGCGCCCTCTCCCGCGCCATCGACCGCGAGGCCCTCATGAAGGGGCTGCTGCCCGCCGCTCGTCCCAGCCACGTCCTCCTCCCGCCCGAGTTGCCCGGCGCCGCTTCTCCCGAGGAGGCCGCGCGCCTGCCCCACTTCGACCCCGAGCGCGCCCGCGCGGAGCTCGCCAACGTCCCCGGACTGGACCGGCCGCTGCGGCTCGTCTACCGCTCGGGAGATTCCTTCGTGCCCGAGGTGGCCATCGCCGAGCGCCTCGCCGCGCAGCTCGCCGCCGTGGGGGTGAAGGTGACGCTGGATGCGCGCTCGGACTTCTCCGCCGAGGTGGCCCGCCGCTCCGCCGAGGGTCCTCGCGCCTACGATCTCTACCTGCGCCGCCTCGGCGCCGACTACGCGCACCCCAACACCTTCTTCACCCTCTTCGAGCGCACCGGCCTCCACCAGACGGGCTGGGAGACGCAGCAGGGCGGCGAGCCCATGGACCGCTTCGAGCGGCTCCTCGACGAGGCCGACGCCGAGCCCGACGAGGCCCGCTCGCGCGCCCTCTACGTCCAGGCCCAGGCGGTGCTGCTCGACGAGATGGCCGTCATCGCGCCGCTCTACCACCCGGACCGCTACTTCCGGACGCGGGCCTCCCTGCGCGGCGTGGACGTGGACCCCTTCAACTTCCTCTCCCTGCGCGAGCTGCGGCTGGGCCCGGCCCCCGCGGAGGTGCACTGAGCCATGCCTCCCGCGCTCCTGCGTCTCGGCCGGCAGCTGGTGCTCGTGCCCATCGTCGCCATCGCGTCCTACTTCCTCATGGCCGCGCTGCCCCTCACCACCGCCGACGACGCCAAGCGCCAGGTGGCTCCCGAAGTGCTCGCCTCCTACCGGAGGGATCTCGGCCTGGGACAGCCGCTCGGCTTCCTCCGCCCCTGGGAGAAGCTCTTCCGCGGCGAGCGCCTGGGCACCAGCGCCCAGGGCATCACCGGGGACGAGCTGCTGTGGAAGCTCTCCGGCAGCGTGGGCGTGGGACTCGTGGCCCTGGTGCTCGCGCTCGGGTGGGCCCTGGCCTTCGCGCTGCTCCGGGCCCGCTGGCGGCGCAGCCGGCTCTCCGTGCTCGGTGACGCGCTGCCCGCAGCGGCCTTCGGCACCCCCGTCTTCATCCCCGCGCTGCTGCTCGCCCCCGCCGTCGTGGAGCGTGGCCACCTGCTGCCCGAGCTGAGCGCCGCGCTCGTCATCTCCGTCTGGCCCGGCATCTTCCTCGGCACGCTGGTGGCGGATGCGCTCGACACCGAGCTGGCCCGCGACTACGTGCGCACCGCCCTCGGCAAGGGCCTGTCCCCGCGCGCCGTGCTGTGGCGCCACGTGCTGCCCAACGTGCTGCCCGCGCTGCTCGACGCCGTGGGCCCCGTGGCCACCGCGCTCCTCGCCGGCTCCTTCGCCGCCGAGCGCGTCTTCGGCCTGCCGTACTTCGGCCAGCTCTACGTCCTCGCCGTGCTGCAGAAGCAGGTGGCCGTCGTCGTGGTGGCCACCACCGTCTTCGCCTCGCTGCTCGTCCTCGTGGGCCTCGCCGTGGAGCTCGTGCGGCTCCTCGTGGACCCTCGCGCCCGGGAGGCCCGCTCATGAGCGCCCACCGCATCCCCACGCGCGCCTGGGTGGGCCTCGTGCTGCTCGTGGGCCTGGGCCTCGCGAGCTGGCTCGCCGGCCGTGTCTTCCCCGAGGCGCTCGCCCACACCTGTCCCCTGGGCATGGACCCCACCCACCCGGACCGCTCCGTGTGCGAGCTGGCCTTCGGCGGCCTCTGGGTCTCCCTGGCCATCGGCCTGACCGCGGGCGCCCTGTCCACCGTGCTGGGGCTCGGCGTGGCCATGAGCGCCCGGGCGGCGGGCGGCACGGTGGAGCACTGGGTGCTGCGTGCCGTGGACGCCGTCTTCGCGCTGCCGGACGTGCTGGTGGTGATGGTGCTCCAGCTCGCCGGCCAGTCCGTGCTGGACGCGGGCCACGCGGGCGGATTGGGCCCCTTCGGCCTCATGGTGGTGTCCCTGGCCCTGGTGGGCTGGGCGGGCCCGGCGCGCATGTTCCGCAACCGCCTGGCCACCCTGGAGGGCCAGGAGTTCATCGCCGCCTCGCGCGCCCTGGGCGCCGGCCGCTGGCACCTGCTGCGCGTCCACCTCTGGCCCGCCCTGCGGCCCTTCGTGCTCGCCGTCTTCCTCAGCCGCCTGCCGACCGCCATCCTCACCGAGTCCACCGTCAGCTTCTTCGGCATCGCCCGGATGGAGCCCATGTCGCTCGGCCGCTACCTCGGCACCAGCTACGCGGCCCTCATCTACGAGGGCGGCGCCCGCGTGGTGCTGCCCGCCTGGGGGCTCCTGGTGCTCCTCGTGCTCGGCGCCTCGCTCTCCTCCCAGGCACTCGGGGCAGGGACGCGCCGCGCCTGAGGGGAGCGGCGGTTCGCCCTTCCGTACGTGGCGAGTGTGGAATTGCGGGCAGTGCGGTGGACGTTGGAACCACACGAACCCCCATCCCACGAAGGTTGCCATGTCCATCGTCAACGAGGAGCTTCCCATCGCCACGGGTCACGCCCGCTCCAAGACCCGGGACGAAGACAGCCTGAAGCTGGAGCCCGTCCGGGGCACCGTTCTCATCGTCGAGGACGACCCGGCCCACCGCGAGCTGCTGGTGGAGCTGCTCACCCAGTGGGGGTACGCCCCGCTCCCCGTGGGCAGCGCCGAGGAGGCCGAGTTCGCCGTGCGCAACAAGCGCATGGACGCGGCCATCGTGGACGTCTTCCTGCCGGGACGCAGTGGCACCAACCTCATGGCCCGCTTGCGCGAGAAGTTCCCCCAGGCCGTCCTCATCGGCGTGAGCGCCATGAGCGATGCGTCCATGGCCCGCAAGTGCAAGGGGCTGGGCGCGGATCTGTTCATCGGCAAGCCGCTGGCCCCGGAGAAGCTCGCCCAGGCGCTCCAGTCCCGGCACACCAGCTGGCACTGAGCGAGCACCCCTCCGGCCTCCAGTCCAGGAGGGGTACGATTCGGTTGCGCGGAGCGGGGGAAGGGCCGACACTTCCCTCTGTGCAGACTCTCGCTCCTGGCCTCCTGGTGGCCATGCCACAACTGACGGACTCGAACTTCCGCCGCTCGGTCATCCTCATGCTCGAGCACGGCGAGGGCGGGTCCATGGGTCTCATCATCAACCGCGGGGCCTCGCTGACGCTGGGGGAGCTGGCCAAGAACCAGTCCCTCGCCATCGCCCCCGAGCGGGTGAACCAGCCCGTCTTCATGGGCGGCCCCGTGGAGAACCACCGCGGCTTCGTCCTCCACAACGTCGAGACCGTGGAGGAGAAGCACGAGGTGGTTCCCGGCCTCTTCCTGAGCCTCACGCTGGACACGCTCGGACCCCTGCTGAAGGATCCCTCGGCCCACCTGCGCTTCTGCCTGGGCTATGCCGGTTGGGGCGCCCAGCAGCTGGAGAGCGAGATCTCCTCGGGCTCCTGGCTCTATGCCGAGGCCTCCGCCCGGCCCGTACTGGAGGGAGACCCTGGCATGCTCTGGGAGAACACGCTCAAGAGCATGGCCGTGGATCCCGCGATGCTCTTGAAGGGGAAGGGACTGAACTGATGCTTGATCCAGATGCCATCCGCGAGCGGATTGCCGGCGCGCTGCCCGGCTCGGAAGTGGACGTGCGCGACACCACGGGGACCGGAGACCACTTCGAGGCCCGCGTGGTGAGCCCCGCCTTCGCGGGCAAGTCCATGGTGGAGCAGCACCAGCTGGTGTATGCGCCGCTGCAGGACTGGCTGAAGACCGGCGAGCTGCACGCGCTCGCCCTGAAGACCTACTCGCCCGAACAGTGGAAGAAGTTCGGCAATCGCTGACGAGGTAATGGAATGATGACTCCCGAGTTGAAGGCGCGTTTCGACGAGGCCGTGCGCAACAACAAGATCGTCCTCTTCATGAAGGGCAACGCGATGTTCCCGCAGTGCGGTTTCTCCGCGCGTGCGTTGCAGATCCTCCAGCAGCACGGGCAGGTGCACACGGTGGACGTGCTGGCGGACCCCGAGGTGCGCCAGGGCATCAAGGAGTACAGCAACTGGCCCACGATTCCCCAGGTGTTCATCAACGGGAAGTTCGTGGGGGGCTCGGACATCCTCATGGAGCTGGAAGAGCGCGGCGAGCTGGCGGAGATGATCGCCGGCAAGGCGCCGTGAGTCCGGCGTATTCGTCCAGGGGGACCCGCCGGGTGCCCAGAGGAGCCTGGGGCGCGTGAGGGCGGAGGAGGGAACGAATCCCATGGAAGAGGGGACCGGGCGGCTCAAGCTGCGGTCCCACAGAATCCGCATCGAGGCCGTCAAGGGGCCCGATGCGGGCAGGAGCGCCGAGCTTCCCGGGCTCTCGGTGAGTATCGGGAGCGGCGGGGACTGCGACTTCGTCCTGACGGACCCGACGGTCAGCCGGCTCCACCTGTACCTGCGCATCGAGAAGGATGCGCTCCGGGTGAGTGACGCGGGCAGCCGCAACGGCACGTGCATCGATGGCACGCAGGTGCGCGATGCCTACGCCCGGCCGGATTCACTCATCACCCTGGGCGGGACGACGCTGCGCCTGCGCATGCTCGCCGACGTGGTGGAGCTGCCGATCTCCTCCCGCGAGGCCTTTGGCCAGCTGCTCGGCCGGAGCATCGCCATGCGCCGCGTGTTCTCGCTGCTGGAGCGGGCCGCTCCCACGGACGTCACCGTGCTGCTGGAGGGCGAGACGGGGACCGGCAAGGAGTGGGCCGCCATCGGCCTGCACCAGGAGAGCCCGCGGGCCGAGGGGCCCTTCGTCGTCTTCGACTGCTCCGCCGTGGCCCCCTCGCTCATCGAGAGCGCGCTCTTCGGGCAGATGCGGGGCGCCTTCACGGGCGCGACGGTGGAGCGCCCGGGCGTCTTCGAGGAGGCCCACGGCGGGACGCTCTTCCTGGACGAGGTGGGCGAGCTGCCCCTGGAGTTGCAGCCCAAGTTGCTGCGCGCGTTGGAGTCGCGCGAGGTGCGGCGCCTGGGCGGCAGCGGCTCGCGGCGGGTGGACGTCCGGGTCATCGCCGCGACGAACCGCTCCCTGCTCCAGGACGTGGACCGGGGCCGCTTCCGCGAGGATCTCTACTACCGCCTGGCGGTCATCACCGTGCGGATGCCGCCCCTGCGCGAGCGTCTCGAGGACATCCCGCTGCTCGTCCGGCACTTCGAGAAGGGACGCACGCCGCTGCCCGGGAGCGTGGTGGATGCCTTCTGTGAGCAGAGCTGGCCGGGCAACGTCCGGGAGTTGCGCAACGCGGTGGAGCGCGCCCATGCGCTCGGCCCCCCGGAGCCCGCGGAGCCCGGTGCCAGGGCGGGCCCTGCTCCCGGCGCGCTGGGGGTGGATCTCTCCGAGCCGCTGCTCTCCGGGCGGCAGCGCGTCGCGGAGGCCTACGAGCGGGAGTACATCGAGCGCGCCCTGAAGGAGACGGGCGGCAACGTCTCGCGCGCCGCCGCGCTGGCGGGGGTGGGGCGCAAGTTCATGCAGCAGGCCATGAAGCGTCACGGGCTGCGCGGCGGCGGCGAGGACTGACGGGGCGTGCTCGCGCCGCGGCACAGGCCCTCGCCCCCCGCGCGGTACAGGAGCGCGACCTCGGTGGGCGTCAGGACGCGGTTCCACAAGGCCACCTCGTCGAGGTGGCCGTTCCACTGGCCCGTCTCGCTGGAGGAGCGGCTGCCGAGGCGCAGGGGCCGGCCGTTGTCGAGGCTTCCGGAGCGCAGGGTGGGATCGAACCGGGCCACGGCCCGGCCGTCGACGTAGAAAGTCCCTCCGTCGGGCGCCAGACGGTCCACCGTCACCGTGACGAGGTGCCAGGCGCCATCGGCGACGAAGTGCCCGGACCAGTAGTTGGTGCAGGAGACGGAGGGGTGCATCCTGCACCGGCCGGAGCCCTGTCCATCCGCGAGCTGGAAGCTCAGCCGGCCGCGGTAGAGGAACAGGCAATAGCCGCGCGTGGGGCCCGCGGCGGTGTCCTCCTGCTCGAGGCGCTTGTCGAGCACCACCCGTATCTCGCGGGTATCGGTGGTGCGCAGCCACGCGCTGACGGAGAAGGCACCGCGGCCGAAGTCGAGCGCGGCGGAAGCGGGCGCCTCGAGGTAGCCGCCGTCCAGGGCGAGCCCGTCGCGGACCCGGCCCGTCACGGTGCGGGAGGCGCCGGAGGTGCGGCCGGGGAGGGCGGCTCCCAGCACGGCGCCCGGGTCCGGCGCGTCGAGCGGGTACCAGGCCACCAGCCCGGCGGGTGGGGGGAGGCACCGGCGCTGCCCGGACTCGTGCGGGGAGGACGGGTTCTGCCGGGTGATGAAGAGCTCCGCCTCTCCCGTGTTCGTCAGCGGTGGCCCTTCCAGCGCGAGGGTCCGCTCGAAGGTCCCCGCGAGGAGGATGCGGCCCCATGGGTCCACGGCCACGCTCCGCGGCACCTGCTGGCCGGGGCCCGTGCCGTGGCGGAGCGCGAGGATGCGCCCGTCCGGCTCGAGCTCGAGCAGGAAGAGATCCATCTCCCCCCCGCCTTCCCGGAGCGTCCCGGTGACCACGAGCCGGCCCTCCGGGGCGGCGGAGAGGCTCGCGGGGAAGGCCCGCTCCAGGCCGTCGAGCCGCTGACGCCGCAGCGGATGGCCCCAGGACGTGAACCAGTGCGCGGACAGTCCGGGCCCGGCGCCGGGAGCCTCTGCTTCCCGCCGCAGGACGACGACCTGCCCCTGTGCGTCGAAGGTGGCGAGCGCCGGGGCCCCGCTTCCCGCGCCGTCGAGCCGCTGGCTCCAGAGGTGACGCCCGTCCGCGCCGAAGAGGGCCACGACATGACTCCAGGCCTCCGGGGCGCCGGGCGGGGGTTGTCCACCCGGCCCGGGGCCGCCCTCGGTGGCGCTGGTGAGGACGATGGTGCCCGACGCATCCACGGCGAGGGTGAGGGGGGACTGGCTCCGCGCGTCGCCGAAGCGGTGGCTCCACAGGGGCTGGCCCTCGGGGGAGAAGCGCGCCAGGAAGACATCCGTGTGGCCCTGGCTGACGAGCGCTCCCGGGCCGAAGTCGATGGCGCCCCGGAAGTTTCCGGCCAGCACGACGCCTCCCCCGGGGTGGGCGGCCAGGGCGACGGCGTGCTGCTCACTGGCGTCGCCGAAGCGGCGGCTCCACTGCGTCCGTCCGTCCGGGGACAGGCGGGCGAGGAAGACGTCGGAGCCCGCGGGGTTGAAGAGGGGGTGGCCGTCGAGGTCCAGGGCATCGACGAAGTGTCCGGCGATGAAGACGTGCTCCTCGGCATCGACGACGAGGGTGGTGGCCTGCTGCACCCCGCTATCGCCGAAGCGCCGGCTCCAGCGGGGCCGCCCATCCGGGGCGAGCCGGGCCACGAAGACATCGTCGTTGCCCGCGCTCACCAGCGGCCCGAGGCCGAAGTCGAGGCTCCCCTGGAAGGCCCCGGCGGCGAACACGTCCCCGCGGGCCCCGGACGCGAGGTGGATGTATTGACGCCGTCCGGTGCTTCCCAGATTCCGGCTCCAGGCGGGGCCCGTCAGGTCCGGGGCGAAGGGTGCCCCCGCCACCGGGCGCGGGCGAGGGGCCGGAGCCGGTGGGGCGCGCCAGAGCACGGCGGCTCCCAGCCCCAACAGCAGCAGCGCACCCGGAAGGCCCCACGGCGGCCCTGGACGCCGCCGGGGGCGGGAGGGCGTGGCGAGCGCGGTGGCCAGCTCGTGGGCCGTCGGCCTCCGCTCGGGCTGGCGCTCCAGGCAGCGCGCCACCCACCCGAACAGCTCGTCCCGTCCCCGGGCGAGCGCCTCTCCGGCGTGCGGCACGTCTCCGGTGAGCAGCTCGTGCAGCAGCACCCCCAGCGAGTAGATGTCGCTGGCGTAACCGGCGTCGCGGCCGGCGAGCTGCTCGGGAGACGCATAGCGGGGCGTCATCGGCGCGAGCCCGGGGGTGGAGGAGTCCCAGCCCTCCCAGAGTGCCCGGGTGATGCCGAGGTCGACGATGACGGGCTCGTGGCCACCGCGCAGCCGGACGTTGGAGGGTTTGAGATCCCGGTGCACGCCGCCCGCGGCGTGGATGGCGGCCAGCCCCCGGGCGAGCCCCACGCCCAGCCGCCTCACCTGGTCCGGCTCGAAGCGGCCCGCATCGAGGCGCTCGCGCAGGGAGGGGCCGTCGATGAACTCGAGCACCAGGCAGGGCAGCCCCGCGTGCCGCACGAGGGTGGGCTCGAGGGCGCGCACGACGTGGGGCGAGGGGCCGATGGCCTGGACGCGGCACAGCAGCGCCAGCTCCCGCTGCTCGAACCTGTGCACGACGTCCGGGTGGGTGGCGAAGTGGGGCCGGAGCACCTTGAGGGCCACCCGTCTGGGAGGCGCCCCCGTCAGCTCGAGCGCCGCCAGCACCCAGCTGAACGTCCCTTCTCCCAGCGGGTATTCGATGGCATAGCGCCGGGCCACGACGTCGCCGGGGCCGAGCGGGCACGGCTCCTTCCGGGCCATCTGCTCATCGCCCGCCGTGGCGGTTCTCTCGTTCGCGGCAGACATGCTTCACACCGGGTCGCGGTCACTCCTCGGAGACACGCGCCCAGGGCGGGCCTCACCCATACTCCGAGTATAGGTGGGGCGGGGCGGGACGGCCAAGGTGTGATGCGGCCCGGCGCCAGGGCGCCTCGCTGAATCCGAGTGGAGGCAGTGCGGCGGGGGAGGTGGCTCCAGGTGGATGCAGTTGGCGGCCCTCCGGGCCCGTTGTCCGGGTCCAGGCTCGCTGGAGACACCGTCTTCCCCGGCGGCGTCCGTGGCGGCACGTCGATTGCTCACTCACGCACATCTCTCCAGTCACGTCCAAGGAGCATCATCGCGTGCACGCAGCCAGATGGAGCCACCCACCTGTTGCGCGATGGGCGGGTGCTGGCCGTTGGAGGATTCAAGCCGGTAAACCCACGGCCTGCAGTGGGGGGGGGGGAGACACGCCGGGCCCTGTCCTTTGCCTCGGGGGGGGAGGAAGGACAGGGCCCGGCCGTGGCTCCTGGAGACGCGCTCGACGATGGGACTCGGGTGGCCCGGCCGACCGCTGGACGGGATGGCGGCCGGCCTTCCCCCTCCCCGAGGGAGCCAGGAAGGGACATCCCGAGGCGGCTCCCCTACAATCCGGGGACGTGGCGATCGAGACATCTCCTCCACAGGAAACGGCGGCTCCCCCCGAGCCGGTACGGGAGACGCCTGGGCCCGGGGTCCCGCTCTACGTGGTCTCCGAGGCGCCCGCCGTCCACGTCCCGTCCGAGGTGCTGGCGGAGGAGACACCCACCCTGAAGCAGCGGGTGCGGGACTTCCGGGCCCGCCATGCGAAGTGGGAGCTGGCGCTCTTCTTCTTCGCGAGCTTCGCCTACGACATCGCCACGCTGCGGCGCATCGACAACTGGCTCGTGCTCACCAAGCAGGGCCTGTTCCTCGGGGTGCTGGGCCTGCTGCTGCTGGTGGAACTGCGCTGGAGTTGGGACGCGGAGCCGCCCCGGTGGCTCGCCCGGGTGTGGCGCTTCCGCGAGGACGCGCTGCACTTCTTCCTCGGCGGCCTGCTGAGCCCCTACACCCTCTTCTATTTCAAGAGCGCGTCCGGACTGACGGCGTTCCTGTTCCTCACGGCCGTCTTCGGGCTGCTGGTGGCCAACGAGCTGCCGCGCTTCCGGGCGCTGGGGCCCGTGGTGCGCGTGGGGCTCTTCAGCTTCTGCCTCACCTCGTACTGCGCGTACCTGCTGCCCGTGGTGCTCGGCTACTACAGCGGGACGCTGTTCATGGCCTCCGTGGGCCTGTCCTGCGCGGCCACGCTGCTCATCACCCTGCTGGTGGGGCTGTGGAGCGGGGACCGGCGGCGCACGCTGCGGCACGTGGCGCTGCCGGGGCTCGGCATCCAGGGGCTGCTGGTCGCGCTGTACCTGCTGCGGGCCATTCCCCCGGTGCCCCTTTCCATGCTCTCGAGCGGCATCTACCACGGCGTGGAGGTGGTGAAGGGCCCCAGGGGCAAGGACTACCGGCTGCTCCACGAGCGCGCCGGGTGGCGGCTGTGGGAGCGCGGGGACCAGGACTTCCGCGCGCGCTCCGGCGACCGGGTGTACTTCTTCGCCAGCGTCTTCGCCCCCACGAGCTTCAAGCCCCAGCGCGCGGGAGACCGGGGGACGCGGCTCGTCATCCGCTGGTACTACGACGACCCCGAGAAGGGCTGGACGCAGTTCCACGCCTACGACGACCTGTACCTGGAGCAGGGCGGGCGCGAGCGGGGCTTCCGGACGTTCGCGTACGTGACGAATCCTCGGCCCGGTGACTGGCGCGTCGCCATGGAGACCGAGGACGGGCGGGAGATCGGCCGGCTGTCCTTCACCGTGACGCCCGATGACTCCACGGCGCCGCGCGAGTTCAAGGTGGACGCGGGGTGAGGATGCGCTCGACCCTTCTGGTGCTCACGGTGCTCGTGGGTCTTCCCGGCCTCGCGCGAGCCCAGGCCGCGACGCCGTACCACCCCCGGATCGCGGGCGTGCCCATGACCTGCACGTCCTCGCGGGGCGAGCCGGTGGCCTTCGTGCCGAACACCTCGCTCGCCGATGTGGGGCTGTGGTTCTCCGGGTGGCCCGGCGTTCCCGCGCACGTCGAGTACAACCCCGGCCTGCTGGCGCGATTGCCGCCGAAGGTGCAGCTCTTCTGGTTCGGCCATGCGTGCGCGCACGCGGGGCCCGGGGAGAACCCCGGCGAGGAGGGGGCGGACTGCGCGTCCATCCAGCTCCTCAAGCGGCAGGGGCTCGTGTCGCGCGCGCAGGTGGGCGAGCTGCAGTCCTACTTCTCGAGCGTGCCGGTGGGGGTGCCCTGGGGTCATCGCCCAGGGCCCGACCGCGCCCGGCTGCTGCTCGCGTGCTACGACCGCGGCCCGCAGCCGAAGCGTTAGCGCTTCTCGCTCCAGATCTGCTTCATCCAGTCCTCGATGTCCCTCGGCTCGCGGGGGATGTCCTCGGACAGGACGCGGCAGCCCGTCTTCGTCACGAGCACGTCGTCCTCGATGCGCACGCCGATGCCCCGGTACTTCGCCGGCACCGTCAGGTCGTCCTTCTGGAAGTACAGGCCCGGCTCCACCGTCAGCACCATGCCCGCCTTCAGCTTGCCGTACTTGTACGCCTCCTGCCGCGCCTGCGCGCAGTCATGCACGTCCAGGCCCAGCATGTGGCTGACGTTGTGCAGCGAGTAGCGCTTGTAGAACTGGTGCTCCTCCTTCAGCGCCTCCTCCGGCGTCGTCTTGAGGATGCCCAGCTCGTACAGGCCCTCGGCCAGCACCTTCATGGCCGCCCGGTTGGGCTCCATGAAGTCGTTGCCCGGCTTCACCGCGGCGATCGCCTGGTTCTGCGCCTCCAGCACCAGCTCGTAGATCTCCCGCTGCTCCTTGGAGAACTTGCCCGAGATGGGCAGCGTGCGCGTGATGTCCGCCGTGTAGAGGCTGTTGCCCTCCACGCCCGCGTCCAGCAACAGCAGCTCGCCCTTCTTGATGTCACCGTCGTTGCGCGTCCAGTGCAGCACGCAGGCGTGGTGGCCGGCCGCGGCGATGGTGCCGTAGCCCACGTCGTTGCCCTCCACCCGCGCGCGCAGGTTGAAGACGCCCTCCACCTCGCGCTCGTTCCGGGCCGCCTTCAGCCGGCGGATGACGTCCTCGAAGCCCCGGTGCGTGGAGTCGATGGCCGTCTCCAGCTCGCGCACCTCCAGCTTGTCCTTGATGAGCCGCATCTCGGACAGCGCCGTGGCCAGCTGCTTGTCGCGCTCGGCGTGCTCCGTCACCGCGCCATCCACCTGGGCGGACATGCCGCGCAGCACGCGCGTGGGGATGACGGCCGCGCCCTTCAGTCCCTCCAGGAAGCCCGGAAGCTCGGGCAGGCCGCGGGCCTCGTGCACGCCGAAGCGCGCCTGGCTCTCCTTCACGCCCAGCCGCGGACCCACCCACAGCTCGCCCTTGATGCGGTCCGTGAAGAAGGTGGAGTCGCTGCGGCCCGGGTTGGGCTCCACGAAGAGGATGTCCGTGTGGCCACCGCCCTCCTTCGGCTGGAGCACCAGCACGCAGTCGGGCTCCATGTTGCCCGTCAGGTAGTAGAAGTCCGTGCCCGGCCGGAAGCGGTAATACGTGTCGTTGGCGCGCACCTTCTCGTGGCCCGTGGGAATGACGATCGTCTCGCCCGGGAAGAGCTTGGACAGCTCCCGGCGCCGGCCCTCGAAGACCTCGGCATGCTTCATCTTCGGGGGAGGCTTGCCTGCCTGGGGCTTCCACCCCTGCATCATGAAGTCGAGCAGGGCGGGGGGCGCCACCGAGTCATGTCCGGCGGGCTTCGCCTTCGACTCGGACTCGGGGGTGACGAGGGGCTGCTGCTCGGGCACCTGCTCCTGCGCGGTGACCGCGACGGCCTGGGCTCTGGTGGGGGTCTTCTTCGCCATGGGAGTGACTCTTCAACAACCCATCACGCCCCTTCAAGCCCGATGCACCAGGTCTTCCGCGCAGTGTCCGCCCCACGGTGGTGCTCGCTCTCCCGCTGAATCGTGTTATTCCTCGTGTCCCTGGCTTCCCGTGAGCCGGGGGACGTGCGGCCTCGTGATGAGCGACGAAGAGCAGACAGCGGTCATCGACAGCAGCCGGGGGTTGCTCTCCAGCGGCACCCTGGGCTCGCTGGACAACCGCACACCCATCACCCTCCCGGGCATTGCCATCGCCGAGCGGCGCTCGCTGGAGCCGGGAATGCGGGTGACGGGCCGCTACCTCATCCGCGAGCAGCTGGGCGAGGGCGGCATGGGCCGCATCTGGCTCGCCGAGGACGAGCAGGAGCAGCGCCGCGTGGCGCTCAAGGTGATGCAGCTGCCCGCGGGCCTGCCCCCCGCGAAGATAGAGGAGCTCGTGCTGATGTTCCGCCACGAGTTCTTCGCGATGAAGCGGCTGCAGCACCCGGGCACCCTCAAGGTGTTCGACTGCGGGCTGACCGAGTCGGGCCACCGCTACATCACCATGGAGGCGGTGGACGGCCAGGACCTGAGCCGGCTGGCGCGCGAGCAGGTGCTCGACACCCGCACCCTCTACCGCATCCTCATCCAGATGGCGCAGGTGCTGGCCTTCATCCACTCGCGCCTCTACGTGCACTGCGACATCAAGGCCAGCAACGTGCGCATCACCAGCTCCGGCGCGGTGAAGCTGATGGACTTCGGGGTGATGCACCAGCTGGGCACGCCGGGCTCCGGCCGCCTCAAGGGCACCCTGGAGTACCTCGCCCCCGAGTGGCAGCGCGGCGCCAGCATCGACGGGCGCGCGGACCTGTACTCGCTCGGGGTGATGGCCTTCTTCCTGGCCACGCGCCAGCTGCCCTTCAAGAAGCGCGACACCCCGGCCTCGCTGCTCGCGGACCACCTCACCCGCCTCCCGCCGCGGCCCTCCAGCATCTGCCCGGTGGATCCGCACCTGGAGGAGATCATCCTCGTGCTGCTCGCCAAGGACCCCCGCGAGCGCTTCCAGGATGCCTCCGAGCTGTTGTCGGCGCTGTGCCACGCCAGCGGGGAGCCGCTGCCCGAGGAGCCACTGGCGGCTCGCGCCAGCTACCTGCACGTCCCGGAGGTGGTGGGGCGGAAGGCGGAGCTGGAGCTGTTGCTGCGGGCGCTCCAGAAGGCCGGAGAGGGCGAGTCCCGCGCGGTGCTGCTGGGAGCGCCCGCGGGCGTGGGCAAGTCGCGCCTGTTGCAGGAGCTCGAGCTGCAGGCCCAGCTCGCGGAGATCCCCGTTGGGGTGGGGCACTGCCGTGCGGAGGGCCTGGCGCCGTTGGCTCCCGTGGGGCAGGCGCTGCGGATGCTGGTGCCGCGCACCCCGGCCGAGCTGCTGGAGCGGCTGGGGCCCCTGCTGGGCAAGCTGGTGCCGTCGCTCGCCACCGGGCCGGTGCCCACCTTCCGGGACGCGGGCGCGGAGAAGATGGCCGTCTTCGGGGCCCTCGCCGAGTGGCTCCAGACGCTGGGCCACCAGTGCTCCTTCGTCCTGTGCCTCGAGGACCTGCAGTGGGCGGACGCCGCGTCGCTGGAGGTGCTCAATGTCATCATCCGCGCGCTGCACCAGACGCGCGGGATGGTGGTGGCCACCTTCCGCTCCAACGAGCTGAACCGGCTGAGCCTGGCCTTCGAGACGGTGGACGAGGGGCTCACCTCTCGGCTGGAGCTCTCGCCGCTGACGGCCATGCACCTCGAGGACCTGGTGAGCCTGGTGCTGCCCGGGCTGGACGTGCCCGCGGGCTTCGTGGCCCGGCTGCACGCCACCACCGGCGGCAATGCCTTCTTCGCCAGCGAGTGTCTGCGCATGCTGGTGGAGGAGGGCGCCCTGCGGCGGGTGGGCGGCCGCTGGAGCGCGGTGGAGAACCTGGAGGAGCGCGCGCTGCCGGGGAGCATCCAGGAGACGGTGCTGGCGCGGCTGGCGACCCTGCCCCCCGAGCGGGTGGCGCTGCTGCGGCGGCTGGCTCCGGCGGGGCGCAGCCTGGAGCTGCCCCTGGTGCGCGCGCTGGCGGAGCTGCCCGAGGTGGAGTTGTTCCAGGCGCTCGACGAGCTGGTGGAGCGGCAGTTCCTCCAGCGCGTGGAGGGCCGCTGCGTCTTCACCCACGACACCGTGCACGAGTCGCTGCACGAGAGCACTCCGGAGGTGGCGCGGCGGGCCCACCACGGGCGCATCGCGGAGATCCTCCAGCAGTTGGGAGGCAACCGGCCGGGCGTGGCGCGGGCGGTGGGCTACCACTTCACCCGCTCGAACGAGCCGCAGCGCGCCGTCCTCCCGCTGCTGCGCGCCGGGCAGGCCTCCATCGAGGCCAAGGCCCTGCTGGATGCCACGCTGGTGTTGAAGGAGGCCGCCGCGCTGCTGGAGACGGGCCCCCGCACGCCCGAGCGCATGGAGCAGCTCATCCGCACCTGGGTGACGCTCATCGAGATCGGCTACGTGAGTGATCCGCCCACCTCGCTGCTCTACGCGGAGAAGCTCTTCGCCCACTGGGCGGCCACGGTGGACCTGGGCGCGGGCCGGCGGGAGGCGCTGGCTCGACTGGCGGAGGCATCCGCGGCCCCCGAGGCCGAGCGCCACGAGGCGTTGCGGCGCGTCATCCGGGAGATTCCGCTCGAGGCGCGCATGGCGCCCGCGGACGTGTTCTGGAAGCAGGCGGAGCTTCAGATATTGCAGAGCATCGCGATGGCCATCATGGGCCGCACGGCGGAGTTCCACGCGCTGCTGGAGCGCGTGCAGGCCGAGCACCCGGTGGAGTCGCCCTACCGCTCCGGGGCCCTCATCGCGAGGGGCGCGCTCAGCTCTCACACCGGGCGCTTCGCGGGCGTGGTGGAGGCGCAGCGCGCGGAGGTGGACCGGCTGCGGGCCCTGCGCGACGCGGTGACACATCCGCCCCGGCGCCTGGCGTGGGCGCTCGGCATGGGCTGCTACTTCCTGAACATGAACCTTGCCCTGCGCGGTGAGCCGCTCGACGAGCTGGCCACGCAGGACGGGTTCGACGTGGCGGACACCTACGGCTTCACCGACATCCGCATCTACCACCTGCAGTCGCAGATCGTCCGCGCGTCCTTCATCGGCGATGCCACCGCCTTCGTGCCGCCCTTCAGCGAGAAGCAGGAGCTCATCCGGCTGCTGGGCCACCCGCGCCTGCCGGAGCGCAACCTCGCCATCTACACGCCGCCCTACTACCTGGAGCGCGGCGAGCACGAGCTGGTGGCCGCGGTGGTGGCCAAGGGCGAGCAGCTCTCCCAGGTGCTGCCCGGGGACCGCTGGCTGAAGCTGTACGTGCGGGTGTACTCGGCGTGCCGGGATGTGCTCTTCGAGGACGCGGCCGCCGCGCGCGAGTCGCTGCCCAGGGCGCTGGAGGCCGCGCGCGCGGGGGACTTCCGGATGGAGACGCTGGTGCGCGTCTACGAGTCGCGCTTCGAGCTCGCCCAGGGCCGTCCGGACGCCGCACGCGAGGCCGCGGAGGCAGCGCTGCGGCGCTCCCTGGAGCCGGTGCTCGCCAATCCGTTCGATGAGATCCTCTCCCGCCGCGCGCTGGCGCCGCTGGTGCCCGGGGAGGAGGGAGCGGCGCACCTGGCCCGAGCGCTCGCGCTGGCCGAGGCCACGGGCAACGTGTTGCAGGTGGGGCTGGTGAACCTGGCCCTGGCGGAGCGGTGGCTGGAGGACGCGCCCGACAAGGCGGATGCGGCGCTCGACGTGGCGGAAGGGGCCTTCCTCGCCGTGAGGGCGGGCGTGCTGCTGCCGCGCCTGGACAGCCTCCGGACGGCCACGACGCTCCTATGCCGTGCGCGCGGCGTCCTCCCGTAGCAGCGCGAGCTGACCGAGGAGCACGGGGACGGCCGTCTCCACCCGGAGGATGCGCGGGCCGAGCGAGAAGGGCCGGAAGCCGTGGGCCTCCAGCAGCTCGGCCTCGAAAGGTACCCAGCCGCCATCCGGTCCCACGGCCATCATCACGCGCGGTGCCGTCTGGACGCCCACCCGGTGCAGGGGTTGGGACGCGGGCGGGTGGGGGAGGAGCCGGAGGGCCTCGGTGCCGAAGAGGGCATCCAGCTCGTCCTCGACGAAGGGGCGGAAGCGCTCGCGGATGAGCACCTCGGGGAGCCGGGTGTCGCGGGCCTGCTCGAGGCCCTGGAGGAGGAGCTCCTCGACGAAGCCGGGGGCCAGCACCTTGGAGTCGAAGTAGCTCTTCTCCACGCGCGCGGCGTTGACGAGCACCACTCTGTCCACGCCGAGCTGGGCCACCGCCGGCAGCACGCGTTTGAGGGCCTTGGGGCGGGGAATGGCGAGCAGCAGGTCCACGCCGGCCCTCGGGGGAGGCGGGTCGGTGAGGGAGACGCGCAGACGCAGCAGGCCCGGGGTGTTCTCCAGCACCTCGCCGGTGCCCACGAGCCCACCGAGTCTGCCCACGCGCAGCGTTTCACCGGGCTCGGCGCGGAGCACCTCGCGGGCGTGCTGGGCCCGTCGGCCCGTCATCTGGACGGTGCCATCGGGGAGGAAGTCGGAGTCCTGGAGGAGCAGCAGGTTCAAGGGGCGCTATAAAGTACCATCCATTTTCCTGTTGGCAACGGGATGGCGATGGCAAAAAGCAGATGCTGAAATGAATTTACTAGAAGATTTCCAGTGTTGATGAGTGCGTGCTTGGGATCATAGCCGTCTAGGTCCGAAGCATTCAGCAATGATGTGGCCAGAGCTATCAGTCCTCGCCGATATGCAATCGGATTCTAAATGTCGTGGCCAATTGCTGCGCACTCTTCCTATCACATGCAGGTCGGGTGAACAAACTAACAGGTTCGAACCAGTGGGCTCGCGAATGAGTCGGAGCGGCGTACTCAGTTCGGGAACGAGACTGTCGTTCACCCACTCAACCTCTAAAGATTCCTCGGTATAGTGCCACTCAAGATTGACTTCCCGATGGAGGTCCTTCTGGTACTCGTTCCAAATGACGCGCTCACCTGGGTCCTCCCAGTAGCCTTGTGCACTCACGATAGGACTGATACGAGCAAGCCAGTCCTTGAGGCCATCTGCATTTGAGAAGTCGCCCGGCATATCGGCGAGAAGCCGCAAAGCCATATTTCGGGAGGGGAGACCTCCTTGGAGAAGTAGCGCGGCCTGAAGCGATGGGACACCATACGTCAAAGTTCGAGCTGTATGGCCGGACAGGACTTTGGCGAACTTCTTGTCGTAGGTCACGGCATGGGCACGAACAGCCTCAACGGCCCAAACCATTCGGTAGACGATTCCATCTTGAATGAATCTGATGCACCTGTCTCCATGTTTGTCAACCATTGAGCCAAGTGCAGTGCCGCGTACCCAATCGCCGACGACAGTCTCCCATTTGTCTGGTCTCTCCTTTGTCGAAGTCGAGAAGGTTGGTACCTGCATGAAGAAGCGAGTGAGGTAGAGTATGTTCTCTATTGCGGCCTCAATGTCGCCACCTGCTAAAGTAGCGTCCGCGAGTTCTAGTTTCTCCGCGAGAGCGGCAATGTTGGCATCGAGCAGGCTTCCAGCGTTGTAGCCCACGCCAGCCGAGAAGAACGCACGCCGCTGTTCGGTGTTGGTTTTTTCCCATAGCCATAACGCGCGATTTTTTAGAAGTGCGTCAAGCGCGCCTTGCAGAGATGATTGTTCGCGTTCTATGTGACGCCGCCAAAGCGAGCTACTAAGTACTGCATCTAGTTCTTCCGCGACGTTTTCGGGAGCGCAGTCCAACTGCTCCACGGAGGCGAAGATGGCCATATCGAGGTCGTCGAGCAGTTGTGTGCCGGTAATCTCCTGACCGTCATCCTCCTCGTTGTGCTCATCGCCCTCTTTTTTGTTGTCCTCGTTAGCACCTTCGGCTGCTCGGCTGTACCACGGAATTGCTGTGCTGCTATTCGTTTCTTCCCAAAAACTTGTGGTATTCAGGATGTATTCTTCAAGATCCTCCCATGAGCAGTCATTCATCAGATGCTTGCGGAGCCGAGAGGCTAATTCCCCTACCAGTTCAACGAGACCGCTTTTCAGTTGGCGGGAGCGTGATGCGGCGAGCAGGTTGGTGAATTCGCCTGTCTTCCTTTTTAGCGCTGTCGGCTTGGTGTCAAAGATTGGGTAGATGGTAAGGCCATCAAGGTCTACGAATGCTCTTCCGGAACGGCCCATGACGTTGGCCAATTCCTCAGGGGGAATTGTGAGAGGTTCTGTGATGAATTTTTGGCCTTTTTTGACTTTTCGCGATCCACGGTAGAGGGATCGAAGGATTAGAGCGCTGCAAGAAAGGTCAATGCCCTGCGCGAGTGTCGGCGAGGCGAGCGCGACTTTCAGAATTCGAGAGCTTAGCAGTGACTCTACTTCTGACAAAAATGCTCGTGGAAGTCCACCGTGGTGAACAGCCACGCCGTTGCGCAGTGCGCACACCGCAACGTGCTTTTCGCCGAGCCATTCCTTTCCGATCGCAATCGCTCGATCCAGTTGGAGTTGCAATTTTTCTAGTTGTTCGGGCGATGCATTGATCCCGCCTTATTCACCAGAAGGGCTGGAGGGTGACCGGAAAAGAAGGGTGACGCGCCTGACCTCCCGAGTGGTAGAGGGGTGTTGTTCAGACAACCACCACCAAACGGCAGGAGGCGCGTCATGGG